>NZ_JACJFA010000005.1:140587-292378 GCF_014164345.1 Pseudoalteromonas sp. SG43-5 | reverse complement strand
AAGCGCACAGGGCGTGCATCTGTGAAAGTGTTATGGCAAGGATGGCTTAAGTTACAAGCCATCCTGGAAGGCTACGATTTAGCAAAATCTCTTGAGTCAGACTTGTGATCAAGAGACAGCTATTTTAGCGGCTTTAGAGTTTAATTATTTACAATCAGCGTTTGGTAAATACCAAAGAGCCGTCATTTGCATCAATAACAATCACGCTACCTGGTATGTAGTCCCCATTAAGTAGCTTTTGTGCTAGCGGATTTTCAATCGTTTGCTGAATAGCACGCTTAAGCGGGCGTGCACCGTACACAGGATCAAACCCACTTGCTGCAATTCGCTCAAGTGCAGCATCGCTTATTTCAAGCAGATACCCCATCTCTGTTAAACGCTCACGTAATTTCATTAACTGAATATCAGCTATTTCTTTTATATGCTCGTTTGCTAACGGGTGGAATACAACAGTCTCGTCAATACGGTTAATAAACTCAGGTCTAAACTCATTAATCAATACTTCCATTACTTTAGCTTTAAGGGTCGTATAGTCATTATTCCCCGCTTGTTCTTGGATAATATCTGAGCCTAAATTTGATGTCATGATAATAACAGTATTTTTAAAATCAACGGTTCTACCTTGTCCGTCAGTTAATCGGCCATCATCTAACACTTGCAGTAAAATGTTAAACACATCTGGGTGTGCTTTTTCTATTTCATCAAGCAATATAACTGAGTAAGGTTTACGACGAACAGCTTCTGTTAAATAACCGCCCTCTTCATAACCCACATAACCTGGAGGTGCGCCCACTAGGCGTGCAACTGAGTGCTTTTCCATAAACTCAGACATGTCGATACGTACCATGGCATCTTCGGTATCAAACATAAAACCTGCCAGTGCTTTTGTAAGCTCGGTTTTACCCACACCTGTTGGACCTAAAAACAAGAAAGAACCAATTGGGCGATTAGGATCTGCAAGTCCTGCACGTGAGCGTCGTATTGCGTTAGCAACAGCAACGACCGCTTCATCTTGCCCTATTACTTTACTGTGTAACTTATCTTCCATTTGCAGCAGCTTTTCACGCTCACCTTGTAGCATTCTTGCAACAGGAATACCTGTCCAGCGAGATAAAATTTCAGCAATTTCATCCTCACCTACTTGGTTCTTAAGCAGAGTCATTTCTTGCATTTCAGCTTGTGAGGCTAAATCAAGTTTTCGTTCAAGCTCTGGAATTCGCCCATATTGCAGCTCTGACATACGCTGTAAATCACTTGCTCTTCGCGCTACATCTAAATCTAATCTTGCTTGTTCAAGTTCGGCTTTAATTACTTGTGTACCTTGAAGCGATGCTTTTTCAGCATTCCAAATTTCGTCTAGTTCACGATATTGTCCATCAAGGTCGGTGATCAACTCTTGCATTTCAGTGCGACGTTTTTGACTCGCCTCATCTTTTTCTTTAGCAAGTGCATTATCTTCTAATTTTAATTGGATAATACGACGCTCAAGCTTATCTAACGACTCTGGTTTTGAATCAATTTGTAATCGAATTGAAGAACCCGCTTCGTCAATTAAATCAATTGCTTTATCTGGTAACTGACGATCGCTAATGTAGCGGTGAGATAACTGCGCCGCAGCAACTATCGCGGGATCAGTAATTTCTACTGAATGATGTAGCTCATATCGCTCTTTTAAGCCACGCAATATTGCAATGGTATCTTCAACCGACGGCTCTTCAATGAGTACCTTTTGGAATCGACGCTCAAGTGCTGCGTCTTTCTCTATATATTTACGGTATTCATCAAGCGTGGTTGCGCCAACACAGTGTAACTCACCGCGTGCTAAAGCAGGTTTTAGCATATTACCCGCATCCATTGCGCCATCACTTTTGCCTGCACCCACAATAGTGTGTATTTCATCAATAAATAAAATGACTTGGCCTTCTTCTTTAGCCAATTCGTTTAACACTGATTTTAAACGCTCTTCAAATTCACCGCGATATTTAGCGCCCGCAACTAGTGCTCCTAAATCAAGCGATAAAACACGTTTGTTTTTTAATCCTTCAGGTACTTCACCATTAATAATACGCTGTGCTAAACCTTCTGCTATTGCTGTTTTACCAACACCTGGCTCACCGATTAATACAGGGTTATTTTTAGTACGGCGCTGTAATACTTGAATCGTGCGGCGAATTTCGTCATCACGACCAATAACAGGGTCAAGCTTACCTTGCTCTGCTCGCTCAGTTAGATCAATCGTGAACTTTTCAAGCGCTTGGCGTGTTTCTTCGGCATTTGGGTCATCAACTTTTTGACCACCACGAATCGCTTTAATTGCTGTTTCAATTTTAGTGGAGGTAATATTTAACGATCTGAATATATCGCCAAGTGGACCTTTATCGTCGCATGCTGCCAGTACAAACAATTCACTCGAAATGTATTTATCTTTACGTTTTTGCGCATACTTGTCACATAAGTTAATAAGTGATGCCATGTTGTTTGACAACTGTACATCGCCTCCAACACCTTCGACTTTAAAGAGCTTTTCAATTTCTTGAGAAAGCTTAGTATTGAGCTCGTCAGCACTGACTCCTGTTTGCGCAAATAGCGCTCGCACACTTGAGCCACTTTGTTGTAGCAATGAATACATTAAGTGCACGGGCTCAATAAATTGATGGTCGCGACCAAGTGCTAAAGATTGCGCATCAGAAAGCGCAGATTGAAATTTGCTTGTAAATCTATCTAAACGCATGAGGGTTTACCTATTTAATAAACTAATTGTTTAATAAATGGGTATGTTAATAGAATTGTTCAAGGTGTGGGAATAAATATAATCACTAATGTACGCTTTACTTGCGCCAGATCAAACTTGCCATACGCCCTGTTTGACCATCCCGTCGATAAGAAAAAAATAAGTCACTTTGAGAGACTGTACAATAGTCGCCGCCTGTAATATTTTTAACGCCTTGCTGGGTAAGTAAAGTACGCGCAATGCCAAAAATATCAGCAAGAAATTTGCCATTAGCTTGTGGTGTAAATGCTTGAATAAATGAAGAAGACCTTTTTTTAAATAACTCAAACACTTCAGCGCCAACCTCAAATTGAGTTGGCCCAATTGCAGGCCCTAGCCAAGCATTTATATTTTCATACTTTGAGCTAAAACATTCTAAAGTATTTTTAATAATTCCCTGCTCAAGCCCCCGCCAGCCACCATGTATAGCTGCAACTTCCTTCTCATCATCACTCACTAATAAAATAGGTAAGCAATCGGCAGTCATGATAGCCAAAGGCTGATTTAATAACTGAGTATAAAGCGCATCAGCATTGTGTAACTTATTAGAGTCAAAATGTTCATCAACAATAACAACATCAGAGCTATGAACTTGATTTAGCCACACGGCAGGTTTAGGTAAGTGTTTGGTTAATAGTGAGCGGTTTTTTGATACATGATCTTGATTATCTCCAACATGGTATCCCAAATTGAAACTTTTAAATGGGTTTTTTGAAACACCACCTCCACAAGTAGTACTTAGCGTTCCTACTTTATGAAGGTTTTGCCATGTCGCTGACAATAAGTGCATTATCTATCGATATCAGGATTAGCTTTAGTATCTTCACGTAGTGCATGTGTCATAGCAACCATATCATCAGGGATAGGTGCTTGCCATGTCATCATTTCACCCGTGATTGGATGCGCAATGCTCAATTTTACAGCATGTAGTGCTTGGCGTCTAAAGCTACGAAGTAACTCGAATAACTCTGGTGTTGCACCTTTAGGTGGACGCGGACGGCCGCCATAAGATTGATCGCCAATTAGCGGATGATTTAAATGTGCCATGTGCACACGAATCTGGTGAGTACGGCCTGTTTCTAGGCGCAGACGTAAACGAGTATGAGCACGGAATTTTTCAGCAACACGGTAATGTGTAATTGCCGGTTTACCCAGTTCATGTACGGCCATATGCGTACGCTGAGTAGGATGACGGCCAATCGCTTTTTCAACCATACCACCTGCAGTCATAGTACCATTACACAGTGCTTCATATTCACGCGTAAAGTTTTCACGCTTTTGCAGCGCTGTTACTAAATGCGTTTGTGCTGGAATCGTTTTAGCTACAACCATTAAACCGGTCGTGTCTTTATCTAAACGATGCACTATACCTGCGCGTGGCACGTTAATTATTTCAGGGTAGTAATGTAGCAATGCGTTTAACACTGTTCCATTAGGGTTACCCGCACCTGGGTGAACCACTAGGCCCATTGGTTTATTAATTACCAAAATATCATCGTCTTCATAAACAATGTTTAATTTGATATCTTGTGCTTCGTATTCGCGTGGTGCTTCAATTGTTGTTTCAACACTTACAACTTCACCACCTAGTAGCTTTTCGCGTGGAGTGTTGAAAATTTCACCGTCTACAGTGATTTTATCATCCAAAATCCACGTTTTTATACGAGAACGTGAATAATCAGGGAACAATTGTGCTAATACTTGGTCTAGACGTTTACCACCTAATTCGGTTGGAACGTCGGCTTGAAGAGAAATTTGCTCTGACATTAGTAACTTTACCCAATTTACCAGTGCAAGCTTTGCTCGACTGGGTTAGAATCGCTTTTAATAAAAGCATAATATAATACGCATAGTTTACTCGGTTTTACCGACTTGGCCTAGCCGAAGACATCGAAGGTAACAAATAAAATGATAAATAAAATAGGGAAACGTGCATTTGCCATTGTTTTTTCAGTTTCTGTACTTAGTTTAGGCGCTTGTTCGTCTGCTCCAGACCAAGAAGACATTCAACGTGTACCGAATAAGTCTGCACACGCTTTATATGAAGATGCAAAAGAAACGCTAGATTCTGGTTTATATGCTCGTGCAATTGAACTTTTGAGTGCTATAGACTCTCGCTACCCATTTGGCCCATTCTCTAAGCAAGTACAAATGGACTTAGTCTATGCACATTATCAATCAGGTAATACTGAACAAGCACTTGCAACCATTGACCGCTTTATTCGCTTAAACCCAAATCATAAAGATTTAGACTACATGTATTACATGCGTGGTTTAGTAAATATTAAAGCAGATAAAAATGCGTTCCAAGAGTACTTTGGTGTAGATAGAGCCGACCGTGATGCCAACCGTACTCGTGTTGCATTTACAGATTTATCGACATTAGTAAAACGTTTTCCAAAAAGTGATTACGCGCCTGAAGCTAAGCGTCGTTTAGTGTGGCTTTTAAACCGCATGGCACGTTATGAATTAAAAGTAGCAACTTACTATTACGAACGTGAAGCTTATTTAGCTGCTGCTAATAGAGGTAAGTTTGTTGTTGAGCATTATTCACAAAGCAGTTACTTAGATCCCGCGCTTGAAATGATGGAGAAAAGTTACGACCAATTAGGTTTAACTGAGCTTAGTGAGCACGCAAAGCAAACACGAAAACTAAATAAAAGAACTAAATAAATAAAAAAGGCGCTTACTAAAGCGCCTTTTAACTACATAGAAAAACAAGCTTAAATCGCTTCTTCATCTTCCTCTGCAGTACGAATACGTATTACACGCTCAACATCTGTGACAAATATTTTACCATCACCGATTTTTCCTGTTTGCGCCGTTTTTACAATAACTTCAATTGCACGGTCTACATCTTCATCAGTCAATACAATATCAAGTTTTACTTTAGGTAAAAAATCGACCATATACTCTGCGCCACGATATAGCTCTGTGTGACCTTTTTGACGTCCAAAGCCTTTAACTTCGCTTACCGTCATCCCCGTAATACCTACATCAGACAACGCTTCACGCACATCGTCTAACTTAAAAGGTTTGATAATTGCTTCTATTTTTTTCATATTAATTACTTTTGAAAGCTTCAGTTGCCTCGATTTTAGACAATCATGATGTTCATAGCAAACAAAGCGATTGAATTACGGTGATAAAACAACCGATCGTGGTATAATTTATTATATAAAAATAGCTATACTTAAATGACTAGCAGTAAATGAGATTAATATGAAAAACAAACAAAACGGGTTCACCCTTTTAGAACTCATGGTAACCGTTGCTATCGTTGGGATCATTGCATCAATTGCGATTTGGAATAGTAGCGATATGCTAGAAGAAAATAGAGCTGAGAACTTTTTGTTGGAATTAAAAAGAAATATTAGCTACGCCCGTGCTCAAGCTGCAAGTACGGATGAAATAGTCATTGTATGCCCTGCTCCTAATACAGTTACAAGTAGTAGCTCAAGTCTCACATGCCAAAGTGAATGGGCATCAACTAATACCGTTATTTTATTTATAGATACTGATAATGACGGAAGTTATAAAAGCGCAAATGATAGTCTATTACGTGTAATGTCAGAAACTCCGTCTAGCGATAGAATAAAATTCTCTGGTAATAATAGCCTTCGGTTTAATACGAGCGGTCGTATTACGACAAGTTTAGCTGGCTCAGGTAGCTTTACGGGCTTTGTATACTGCCCCAATAATGACAATGAAAACAATAAAGCGCTGAATGTATCAGTATCTGGTACTGCTTTTTACCTTGGTGCCACCACTGAAAAGTGCGATTAAAAAACGTACAATTATATCTTGTCATATTTGTATCATTTACTAGACTGAGTTAATCATTTATTAACTCAGGTCTTCAAGGATGAGATTATCAATATCAAAAAGTAAGGGAGTAACACTTCTCGAATTAATGGTATCTATGGCTGTTGTCAGTATTATCAGCCAATTATCTATGTGGTTTTATCCAGACTTATTGGCTAAAAACCGATTAGATAACCATGTGAATCTGCTACACCGAAATATAAATTATGGCCGCCTTTACGCAATTGAAAATGCTACTTACGTCACGCTTTGCGCACTAAAAGACAGCCAATGCACAAAAGACGAATGGGATGGTCACATGTCACTGTTTATCGACAAAGATAAATCAACGACTCTAGATGATGATGAACTACTCTTAAGCACTTTCGAGGATGTTAATGAGGCCGATACTTTAGAGTACCCCCGTAGCGCTATTACGTTTCGTCCTGACGGGTCATTAAATGGCTTCCAAAATGGGACTTTTATATATTGCCCTAATAGCGATAAAGCCAATCTCAAAGGATTGGCTTTATCTGTAAGTCAAACGGGTAGAATTCGTATTAAATCAACTGATAAATGCCAGAAAAAGTAACTCTAGTTATCTTCCCCAACAGTAGTCAACATCCTTTCCTTCGTTTGTTTTTGCCCCTTGCGCGCCTTTAGTACCTATATCATTTATAGATAGCTCGGTGCAATCACCATCTCCTTTTACCGGCCCTGCCACGGGTTTAGCAGTGATTGTAAAAGCATTTTTATCGGTCACTTTAATCGTTAATTCAAAATGTTTATTCTCGGTTTTGTCTTGCAATCCTAAATCAGTAAATGTCTCTGTATATTCCCTATTATCCACAAAATACTGCTCCTCCTTGTTTGCAGCATCTAACAATGCTGCAGCCGCTTCAGCGCGCGAAGCACGCTTTACATATTCAGTATAGTTAGGAAGCGCTATTGCAGCTAAAATGCCGACAATAGCAACGGCTATCATCAGCTCAATTAAGGTAAAACCACGTTGTTTTTTTATCATTTAAGCCTCCTTAATCGTCTTCATTCTGTATATTTTCATCATTCTCTTCACGCTTATATATATAAGTTTGCTGAGTTTTAAAACCAAACCCTAATGCTTTGTCATTAACAAGTTGTATTTTACCGTTAATAGCTTTTAATCCTGGCCCTGTTATTTCAAGTGGTTGCAGAGGGTTTTCTGCATTTTCACCTTTGATGCCCGGGCCAATTAAATAAAACTGACTTTTTACTTCCTCATCAGGATCATCATCGCATTTTCCGTTATCATCACTATCTGCACATGAAGAACCAAAATAAAGTTGGGGCGTATCTGGCACCTCTGTACTTGTAGCAAATTTCAGATCGTCATAAACTTTAGTACCGTAGTGCAAATGAAATGCGTAAAGAGAACCCCCTCCTCCACTTAATGAACATTGATTTTTAATTGATGAATCCAATGTAGGAGTAAAAGATGTAAAATAAGCAACACCACCAACAACGGTTGCCGCAGCTAACGACTTTTCACCAGCAGCGAGTTTATAACGCCACCCAACAAAATCATTCGCAAGTTCATCTTCTAATTTTACAAACTCAGTTACACTATTTAAAGCGCTGCCAAATTCATCATCATTCATCTCCATTAACATACTATGCGTTATAGCTTTAGGCGCAGATTCGAATAATTTAGTAACCGTATTTTCATCTCTAATCATAAATAATTCGTCAGCAGTGCCTCCTCCATTAGGGTTAGAACGATTTCCACTACCAATCACAATTGCATCATAAGGTGTATCTAATCGAGTGACTACACCATCATCGGTTATAGTTACTTTACTAAACATAGTTCTCGCCACCACGGGCTTGTAAAAAAAGCGTCTATCTGCATCATTACCAAGATCGGCTAACTGAAAATGACTAAATTTGCCTTCATCTGATATATCAATACGCCAAATACCTCCACCAGTATCTGCCGCATATATCCGGTCTGTATAGCCATCATAATTAGAATCCAATAACGTTACATCGCCAGCAATACTATATTTTCCTTTAAAGGCGTTTTCACTAGGTGTTAAAGCCCAAACTTTTTTACCTGTTTTTGCATTAACGATATAAATGCCGCGGCCAACTTCGTCCTCAGTTTTTATATTAGCTTTATCGGGATCATTCGAATCTTTATTGGTATCATAACCAGCCCCAAATATTAAAAGGGGTGTATTCCCTTTTGATTTTATATAAGCAACTTGGGGTTTAGACCACGTTTGCCCAAGATTTTCAAAATCCACTTCACCGCCTTTAATAGTCCACATTAAACTTGGAGAGTCTGGCTTTGTAATATCCAAACCATAATAATTACGACCACCTCTGCGCATACCTACAGCAGCCCAGACTTGGTCACCTTTAGTTGCGTTAATAGTTCCATCATTTAAACCTTCACCATTAAGGCTCTTATTGTTGAAATAAACATTAATAGGTCCATCTATGCCGTATTCTTTAGTACTATGTTCATCACGAAGAGGTTCAATAATTTTGTATAGTTCAGATGGAATAAACGCCCAGCTTTCACTAACTTTATTGTTAGTGTCATCATCTTTAAACATATGTAAAAAGCCAGCATTAGTACCAATTAGAATACGAATATCATCATTACCATAGTCTATCGCAACTGGTTTTGAGTGCAGTGGGTCACCAAATATATCATCGCGTAAAGCGTCAGATTCGCTATTTTGTTTATTATCATACCCGCGAGCCCAGTTAATAATATTTTTTAAGTCAGATTTATCAACATCAAAAGCAACCGCTGCTTTTTGCTTATTGCCATAGGCATCTTCAATCTTATCAAGATTAAAATCTATTAATGCATTAGTATTTGCGTTTGTAAGTATATTACGAGCTTTGTCACTACTTATTAATGCAGCATTGACTCCACCCTCTTTTACAGAGCTACCATCGGAAGTTCCATCAGGACTCCAAAATGTATGCGCACTCGTTTTTATAAGGCCATCACTATCAAACGCTTCTATATCTTTGGAATCAATAACTTTGTTACCTGATAATTTCAGTTTTTTTAGATTACCACGCCATCTAGTATGCTTTTCAGGATAAAACATACCTAAGTATATGGCGTCTCGACTACGCGTTTGATCTACATTATTACTTGCAACAGAAGGGGCTGTAAAAGTACTATTTTCCTGTCTAATCTCCGCTACGGCATTATTTAAAGCTTCAGAAAGCTTTTCTGGTGTAGTTGCAGGTAAATTTTTACCGCCGCCTAATGTTGAGGCTTGTTTTAATAAGTTTTGACCATCTGCAGTCATACCAGAGCCAAAGCCAATCGTATATAGACGCCCTGTTTCATTAATATCAGGGGTAGATGGATACAAATCAACAATAGTGTCGCCTGTTCCATGAATTATTTTAGCTAATAGATGCAAACGGTTACTGTATACATAATCATCGTCAGTTAAATAGCGACCAAAATACTTATTATGCTCAACGCTAATGTCATAATCGCTCCCATTATCACTGCTAGGAGACGGATCACCATCAGTCATATAGATAATATTGACGGAATTATCACACCGCTTTGCTTCAGCCACACTATCAGCAAAAGGTGATATATAAGAGTAACTAGAAACGACATCTTCTAAAACATAGTTACATACTTTCTTAGTCTTTTTTTTACCCTTCCAGTTGTAGTAAACAACATCTTCGCATCTTTGAACTTGTTCTTGAGTAATAATTGCAGATTCGATACCTGTGTCTCTTTTGTTTCTACTCACATCAAAAGCATAGTCCAACTCTTTTCCTGTAATATATAAATAAGCCTCCCACAATGTTTCAGCTAATGGAGTCCCCCCACTTGCAGGAAGATCATTAATAGATGCTTTTATGGAATCGGGCGAACTACCGATGCCATTTAAAACATAACCTCCTTCGGTACCATTAAAGCGCATTAAGCCAAAATCGATTGAACCTGCATTGTCTGTTACCAGTTTATCCATAGCCCCTTGAGCTGCTTCAAGTCTACTATCAGGACAAAGAATATATGGGCCATTACGATACTCTTGCCCACAGTCGTCCCCTGTACTTGAAGAAAAAGCCATGCTCCCGGAGGTATCAAAAATTAATAGTACTCGCGGTTTTTCATCTGAATTAGCATCTTTATTTACGTAAAGCTCAATATCCTCAGCGTATGCATGCATATTAATTGCTGATGTAAATAATAAAACGAGTGCTATATAAAGTTTAAATTTCATCTTAAATCCCCTTCCCCGTACTGGCCATCTCTTGAGCTATACCTGTTACAATAGTTAACTGGTGCTTGCTTTTAGAGCCATATTCTATAGTAGTAGATACTTGAATCATGTTGCATGAAACACCCGCTGTAAAACTATAACTACGAGGGCAATTAAGTTCTAGCGAACCGCGATTTAAATTCGTCATTATGCTTTTCATTTCGTGTCCAGGCTCTGTAATGTCTTTCTCTGGTATCATTATTTTATTACCATCACTATCAAGCTTGCCCGAATCTGTAGTGGTCTCATCTGGAGTAAGAAAAAAGTCACTATCAGCCCCTTTTTTAGCTTCTGACGCAATAACTCTTTGCACTTCGCCAATCAATTGATTTTCTGCAACCTCTCGTTCTTGCGCTGCATTAGTAATTTTAATATCAATTGTACTACTGCTCATAAGAGTAACTGCAATGCCGGTAACTGCTATCACCATAATTAATGCGGTTAAAAGCACCACACCTTGTTGCTTACTTGGTAACAACTTTAGATTCTCCATAGATTACCCCCAACATTACTTAAACGAATAGTTGTTGTAAAAACTGTTCTTCTATAGTTATCATCAAAATTTAATTCTCGCTTTCCAGCTCCCTCACCTAAAAAATATTTTTGGTTTTTAAGTTTTATTCCTGGGTCTGGTTGAAGTGCACGGATTAATAGAAAAACTTGCACCGTTAACATACCTTTGCGGTTTTCCCATTCAGCGGCAGTAATTGTGCTGGCACTTTTATAAGTATCAACTCGACTGTCGCTATTAGTGTCCAATCCAAATAAAAAACTCATATTTTCGACCCCTTCCATTATCGTTTCAGAGGTCATTTTTCCATTTACTAATCGTTTTCGTCTTAATGCGGGAACTTTTATTTTTTTATTATTTACTACATATTCTTCTTCTTTAATATAATAAACATGATGGCTATATGGCCAAATAGTTGCATTGATATTTGTCGGGGTATATTTGCCAGTTACAAAGCGTGCTTGTTCTTGTTCTGCGATAAAATAATTTATTTTATCGCTAGTAGTATTAGTACCAGCAACAGCATCATATTGAGGGTCACCTTGTAAAAACTTTAGTTGAAGAATATCGGTCTCTTTATCATCAGCAGGAATAATGCCATCGTTTATGCAATTCAGGTTATCTTTGATCTTAGTAGTTTTTGCATAAATAGTGCGAAAATTACTACTACTGATTAAATCTGGAAAGCTGCCATTATTAGCTCCCTCTAAGCAATCACCTGCTACCCCCGTCGCGGTAACCGTTGTGTTTGCTGCAGTAAATGAATCATCGTAATAAGTTCCCCAAAAACCCACTTGCTCTATATCGCGCTGCATAATATTAATGGCTAAGCGGCCAGACTCTTGGAGTTCACCTATGCTCATAGTGTCTTTTGTGGTGACTTTCATACTAATAAAAGTGAACATGACACCACCTAAAATCAAACCACCAATAAATAGCGAAATCATAACCTCTACAAGAGTAAACCCTTTTTGCTTCATGCTAACTCCTCACATATATATAACTGGTTAAAACCACTAAACGGCGTTTATTGTTAGCTTCATCACCACAAGTTACTTTTCCTGTAACTGTATTTGCTTTAAACTCTTGTCGCCCTTGCCATGATATAATTACTTCAATGTTAAACCCTTTGCCTCCAGTATCTGCCACGGCAACCGGGTTTATACACACACTTGCATCATCTAACGAGCCAGTATTATTTCTGGCCTGTATTGCACGTTTCCACTGTTCAAGATCAAGTAAAGCAATTTGCTCAGCACTGCATGAGCCACCAAAGCATGTTGTTGATGAGCTTATGGGAGTTTTACTCGTAAAGTCTTTCTTATAATGTGCTACTAACTGAGGTGTGTCATTAGCACGAATACGTTGAATAATGTCATTTCCCAGAGCAACTGCAGCAGCACGCTGCATAGAATCAAAGCTTGCTTGCTTTGCTTTTGCTTGCAGGGCAACTGCGCCTAAAAGGCCAAAACTAAGAATAATAAATGCAATTAACACTTCAATTAGAGTGAAGCCTCTTTGCACTTTTGTTTGAGATGACTGCATAGTAGAACCAAATAAAAATTATCTGATTGTAAGTTTATGTTATTTATTTGAGGAATCAATGAGGACTAAGACAAGCGGTTATATTTGTTGATAAACGGTTAATTAAACCTGTTTATTCAATAACACCGTTGATAATTAAGACTCAAATGTATTTAAATCAAGGGGAGGTTAATTGCAAGGTAAGCCTAAAGCGAATTTTTTACTAATTTAAGCTCACGGCGGCTCACTGGCAATAACTCACTGCACCCTTGTAGCTCAATCATATGATTGCCATTCGCTTTTGAATGCAAAGCAATTACTTTTTGTTTATTAACCAATGTATTGCGATGAATTCGCAAAATATGTGTAGGAAATTGTAACTCTAATTGTTTTAGACTTTGTTCAAGTAAAGCTTCTCCACCACAGAATATCATTTTGGTATACTTTTCTTCGGCACTAAAATACAAAACATCATTTATATCAACACTGCGTAGAGTACCAGCTAGCTGATAAGAGATTTTTACATTTTGTTGTTTTTGAATATGTACTTTATTTAAGCGCCCGACTTGCTTAAGCACCTTTTGCAATGATTGCTCTGAAATAGGTTTAACTAAATAGCCTGCAGCGCTTAATTGTAAAGCATCGAAGGCATGCTCAGAGTGAGCAGTTATAAAAACAATAGCAGGAGGTAGAGTTAAACTATTGAGCTCATTAGCAACTTGCAAACCATTCATACCGGGCATATCAACATCTAAAAAAATCAAATCCGGCGTTTGCTTTTTAGCAAGTACCAGAGCTTCATTACCATTACTAGCCTCGCCTTGTACAACTATACTTTTATCATGTGCCAACAAACGAATTAAGCGCGATCTCGCAAGAGGTTCATCATCAACAATGAGTACGTTCATACACTACCCTCAATAAGCTTAGGGATCACGACCTTGACCCTAAACACATCATTTTTATTAGTAATTGTTAGCTGCGCTTTATTTTTATAATAAATATTTAATCGCTGGCGAATATTTTCAAGCGCCATGCCGTTATTAGGCCTAGTTTGAGCATTAGAAATTGTTATTGGGTTAGAAACAATCATGGTTATATAGCCGGTAGTAATATGTAGCTCTACTTTTATTTCTGCACCATGCTCACTTGTTTCAACACCGTGGCATACTGCATTTTCAATTAATGGCTGCAGGGTTAAACAAGGAATGCTCAATGCAGGTAGTTCATTAGGTATTTGCCAATCAACGCTTAAGCGATTACCGAAACGCCATGTTTCAAGTGCTATATATTGCTTACTCAGCGTTATTTCATCGTCAAGAGATACATTTTTTCCTGAGTGCATTGCTGCCTGCGATAAGGCGGCTAATGCTAAAATAGCCTGCTCTGCCGCATCGGCATCATGATGAGTAAGCTCTGCAGCGGTGTTTAAACTATTATATAAAAAATGAGGACGTATTCTAGCTTGCAAGGCATCAAGCTCAGCTCGAGAAAGCGCTTTAGTTTGCTGCTCTTTCTCAAAATGAATTAATAAAAATTGGACGAATAAAGCCGCCAGCAAAGCCACTATAATGCAATTGCGAAGTGTGAAATAAATTAAGTTATCTGTATCATCTATATCAAAAGCAAAATGGGAAAATAAAATACTAAAAATGCATGTAGATAATAACAAAAAGATAAAAAACAAACTTAATTGAAAAGTTTGAGTGCGCGTTTGTAAGAAAAATCTACAAAAATATAAAGAAGAGGTACCGACTAAAACAATTAAATGCATAAACAAACTAATGATCCCAAGTCGAAGCCAAATATCTCCTTCTACATTGGGTGCAAAGGCTAAAACAATAGCAATAACTTGAGAAACAATAAGCGAAGCTAGTACGCCTCGCTCATTAAAAAGAGCCGAAAAAAGCAAACCATCATTTTTTAGTGACTTGCTCATAACGACTCTCCTATAATCTAAATTTTAAATTAACGTAGCTCTACAGGAACAGCAAATACGATATTCTCTTCTTCGCCTGGGTTTTCAACAACCTGCGTACCACCAAGATCTTTTAATCGGCTTATAACTTGTTGTACAAGTACTTCTGGCGCAGATGCACCCGCAGTTACACCCACTGATTTAGAACCTGAAACCCACTGCTCTTGCACATCAGTTGCGTCATCAATTAAATAAGCAACAGTGCCCATTTTATCTGCAAGTTCACGTAAACGATTAGAGTTAGAACTGTTTTTAGCGCCAACAACTAATAGCACATCAACTTTGTCAGCTAAGTCACGAACAGCATCCTGACGATTTTGCGTTGCATAGCAAATATCATCTTTACGAGGTCCGTCAATTGATGGAAACTTATTGCGTAGTGCGTCGATAACATCTGCTGTGTCATCAACTGAGAGTGTTGTTTGGCTGCAATAAAAAAGATTTTCAGCATTTTTTACATTAAGCGCAACAACATCATCAACGGTTTCAACAAGATAAATACCACCGTCTGAGTTATCATATTGTCCCATTGTTCCCTCTACTTCAGGGTGACCATGGTGTCCAATTAAAATACACTCAATACCTTTGCGACTCGCACGTGTAACTTCCATATGCACTTTAGTTACAAGCGGACACGTTGCATCAAATACTTTTAAATCACGACGTTTAGCCTCGCTGCGAACCGCTTGCGATACGCCATGTGCGCTAAAAATAACAATACTGTCGTCAGGTACTTGATCAAGCTCTTCAACAAATACCGCACCACGACTTTTTAGTCCATCAACCACATAGCGGTTATGTACTACTTCGTGGCGAACATAAATTGGCTTTTCAAAAATATCTAAAGCGCGCTCAACAATACTAATAGCACGGTCAACACCAGCGCAAAAGCCGCGAGGATTAGCTAGTAATATTTCCATTAACCTTCCACCTCAATAATATCAACTTCAAACGTTAAACGCTGGCCAGATAAAGGGTGATTAAAATCAATCGTTACCGACTCACCTTGCACTTCGCGAACTAAACCAGGAAGCTCAGTGCCATCAGGTTGAGTAAACGCAATAATTGCACCTACCTTAGCTGGTGTTTCTGGACCAAACTTACTACGGTCAACGTAGTAAATATTATCTGGGTTTGGTTGACCAAAAGCATCTTCAGGTTCTAATTCAAACGTTTTACTTTCGCCTGCAGTTAAACCTAATAAACACTTTTCGAAGTTTGCCGTTAAGCTGCCATCACCCATTGTTAATTTAGCAGGTTTGTTGTGTACCTTGGTAGAATCAGCGGCAGAGCCATCTTCTAATTTAATAGAAAAATGGAAAATAACTTGCGAGTTTTCACCAATTACAGCTTGGCTCATGCTTTATGCTCCTTTGGACTCTCGCCGGTGAAGGCGTCAAATAACAATAATGCTGCGCCAATACAAATAGCGCAATCGGCAATATTGAATACAGGAAAATGTGAGTCTTTATAAAAAACGTGAATAAAGTCGATTACATAACCATACGCAATACGATCGTATAAATTACCAATAGCGCCAGCAAGTACCAATGCATAAGCACCGCATAGTACTTTATTTGTAGCAGGTAAGCGTTTTAGCCACCATACAAGCAAAGCACTAATAGCAACGGCAATTGCACTTAAAAACCAGCGCTGCCAACCACCCGCTTCACTTAAAAAGCTATATGCAGCACCATAGTTATGTACATAAGTAATACTAAAAACAGGGAGTAAGTTTATAGACTCTTGATAAGCCATAGTCCCTACAACAAGTGTTTTACTGGCAAAGTCTATTACTAAAAGTAATAGACTCAACCAAAGCCACACTAAACCACTTTTTTGGGCTAGTTTGCTCACTAAGAATAACTCCTAAGCGAATTGACGCTTTTCACCTTCGCCGTCAACATTACTTACACAACGACCACAAATTTCAGGATGAGCAGGCTCAACGCCTACATCTTCGCTGTAATGCCAACAACGCTCACATTTAGCAGCATCTGTTGCAGCAACGCTAATGAACAAACCTTCAATCTCGGTAGCTTGTGTATCTACAGGCTGGCTATCAACTTCAGTAACATTCACGGCTGATGTTAACAATACAAAACGCAGTTCATCACCAAGCGCGTTTAATTTAGCGGCAAGCTCTTTACCCGTAAATAAATTCACCGTTGCTTGAAGTGTTGCACCAATGACTTCTTCTTTACGTGCAGCTTCTAATAAGCGATTTACTTCGTCACGTACAGTTAAAATCTCTAACCAATCATCGTTACTAAATTGGCTATTTGTTGGTGCTTGTAAGCCATCGTACCAAACTGATGTAAATACGTAGTCACTACGCTCACCCGGTAACGCTTCCCAAATTTCTTGTGCGGTAAAGCTCATAATAGGTGCCATCCAACGCGTCATTGCTTCTGCGATATGATAAAGCGCAGTTTGACAAGAACGACGTGCATGGCTATCACTCTTAGCTGTATATTGACGATCTTTAATAACATCTAAATAGAACGAGCCAAGCTCACCCGTACAGAAGTTCATTAGCTTTTGCGTTACTAATAGCATTTGGTAGCTGTCGTATGCGGCTAAAATCTCGTCTTGCAACTGAGCTGCGCGGCCAACAATCCACTTATCAAGCTCAACCATATCATCAACAGCTACTTGATCTGTTTCTGGGTTAAAACCATTTAGGTTAGCAAGCAAGTAACGGCTGGTGTTACGAATACGGCGGTAACGATCGGCTGAGCGTTTAAATATTTCATCCGACACAGTCATTTCTGCCGTGTAATCGGTAGAAGCAACCCATAAGCGTAAAATGTCAGCACCTAGTTTATTCATCACATTTTGCGGAGAGATAACATTACCTAGTGACTTAGACATTTTACGGCCGTTTTCATCAACGGTAAAACCATGCGTAAGCACTTGCTTATATGGTGCATGACCATTAATAGCAACTGATGTCATCATTGATGACATAAACCAACCACGGTGCTGATCAGAACCTTCAAGGTATAAGTCAGCTGGACCAACCAAGTCTTCACGTGCATCTACTACACAAGCGTGTGACACACCTGAGTCAAACCATACATCTAGCGTATCTTGCACTTTCATGTATTGCTTGGCGTCTTCTTCACCAAGTAAAGTAGCTGGTTCTAAATCGTACCATGCTTGTATACCAGACTTTTCAACAAGCTCTGCTGCTTGAGCAATTAACTCTTGTGTATTTGGGTGAAGTGCACCGGTGTCTTTATCAACGAACAATGCAATAGGAACGCCCCAAGTACGCTGGCGAGAAATACACCAATCTGGGCGGCTTTCAACCATGTTAGAAATACGGCTTTCGCCCCACTCTGGTAACCACTGCGTGTTTTTAATCTCAGCAAGAGAATCTTGACGTAAGTTAGCCTGATCCATACTTACAAACCACTGCGGTGTAGCACGGAAAATGATTGGTGTTTTGTGGCGCCAACAATGTGGGTAACTATGCGTAAGCGCATGGTGATGCATAAGCGCACCACGCTCTTTTAACACTTCAATTACGCTCGCATTCGCCTTAAATACGTGCTGACCTGCAAAAAGTTCGGTATCTGGTAAATAAACACCATTTGCACCAACAGGGTTAGCCACTTCAAGGTTGTAATTTAAGCCTGCCACGAAATCTTCTTGACCATGGCCTGGGGCGGTATGTACAACACCAGTACCTGAATCAGTAGTTACGTGTTCTGCAACAATCACTGGTACATTAAAATCATAAAAAGGATGGGCTACTTGCAAGTTTTCAAGCGCTGCACCTTTTACATACCCTAGTACGTGAAAGTGATTAAAACCAAAACGGTCCATAGCATCTTTAACAAGCTCAGAACCTAAAATTAGACGTTGTTGTACGCCTTCATCTTCAACCTGTACTAACGCATACTCTAAATCGGCATGCACAGCCACAGCGCGGTTTGCAGGAAGCGTCCACGGTGTTGTTGTCCAAATAACAGTACCAACACTGCCTTCACCTTTATGACCATCAGCCAGATCAAATGCACTAACAACAGCATCTTGATCAACAAATGTAAAACGCACATCGATTGCTGGAGACTGCTTATCTTGGTATTCAACTTCTGCTTCTGCTAATGCAGAGCCACAGTCTGTACACCAATGCACAGGCTTGGCGCCTTTATGCAAATGACCTTTTTCAATAATTCGACCAAGCACACGAATTGCATTCGCTTCAAAGTCAAAGTTCATTGTTAAATATGGCTTATCCCAATCTGCAAATACGCCTAAACGTTTAAAATCAACTTTTTGACCTTCAACTTGTTTTTTAGCGTATGCACGGCATTTTTCACGAAACTCACTCGCAGTAACTTTTACACCCGGCTTGCCTACTTTTTTCTCAACCATTAACTCGATTGGTAAACCATGACAATCCCAACCTGGAACTAATGGTGAATCAAAGTCAGATAATGTTTTAGACTTAACAATAATATCTTTTAATATTTTATTAACTGAGTGGCCTAAATGGATATCGCCATTTGCATACGGAGGGCCGTCATGCAAAATAAAGGTTTTTTTACCTTTCTTAGCGCTGCGAATTTGACCATAAAGGTCGTCCTCATACCATGCTTTAAGCATTTTTGGTTCACGTTGTGCCAAATTGCCACGCATTGGAAACGGTGTTTCCGGTAAGTTCAAAGTATGTTTATAGTCGCTCATTTATCCTACATTCCGTCTCTATCGGCTACCTGATTTAAACCAAAACACTGCTTAGCGGCAGCAACATCAGTTGCTATTTGCGCCGTTAATTGTGTTAATGTCTCGAATTTTTTCTCATCGCGAAGTTTTTCTATTAACTCCACATGCATAAATTGTCCGTAAATATCCTGTGCAAAATCAAAAAGGTGAACTTCTAATAATGCACGAGTTCCATTAAATGTCGGCTTATTACCTACATTTGCAACTCCAAAAATCTGTTTTCCTGCAATCGTTGCTTGCACTGCAAACACTCCGTTGACAGGACACACTTGGCGTTTTAGGGCTATATTTGCCGTTCTAAAACCGAGTTCACGTCCTCTTTTCCAGCCATGTATAACACGCCCAGAAATAGCATAATCGTGACCAAGCATTATTTTAGCACTCGCTAAGTCACCGGATGCTAAAGCATCTCGTATTAAAGTGCTGCTTACTCTAGCATTTAATTGACGAAAGCTCGCGGTGCTTTTTACATCCATGCCCGCTTGCTTACCCATGCTAGCAAGTAAGTGAAAGTTACCTTGGCGTTGCTTTCCAAACTTAAAATCATCACCAACAGTAAGTGCTTTAACACCTAACTTTTTAATCAAAATCTCATTAACGAATTGCTCAGCATGCATGTTTGCAAATTGCTGATTAAAGCTAATGCAAATAACTCGCTCAATACCTAAATCACTCAATAAACGTAACTTATCTCGTAAGCGCGTTAACCGTGCAGGGGCATTGTTTTTAGCAAAAAACTCTTGTGGCTGGGGTTCAAACAGCATTACAGTGCTAGGCAAACTATGCGCTTTAGCATCGCTAAGTAAACCTTTTAATACTTCTGCGTGGCCTAAATGAACGCCGTCAAAATTACCAATAGTTAACACACAACCAAAATGGTGTGGGCGAATATTGTGTATACCTCTAATTAACTCCATGCCACCTAATGCCTTGTTTAGCGAGCTATTAATTACGGCTAAAAAATGATTAAAGCCGCAGAGTTGCCGATTATAATCTTTTTTTTAGTTTGATTCAGTAATTGCTACACTTTTTATCGTATTTAGTCTAACGCCCATCACAAATAGCATTGCAAAGTAGCTAATACCAGCCAAAGCCACTAGCGCTACTAATAATATTACTTGCTGTGTAAAGGCCCATGTAGCCCAATAATAGTAACTGCTCACAAACCATGTGACAGCTCCCATAACAATACTTGCAACAACACATTTAAGTGTAAAACGCATACTCATTGATGAGAACTGGTATACATTTTCTTTTTTAAGCTGTCTGTATAATAAAAATGCATTGCAGCTAGCCGATAACGAAGTAGCAAGTGCCAACCCTAAATAACCAATGAAAGGAGCCAGCATAATGTTAAACACCATATTAAGTACTAAGGTAATAATACCAATACGCACCGGTGTTTTTGTATCTTGACGAGCATAAAAGCCAGGAGCGAGTACTTTTATTAGCATAAAGCTTACAAGTCCGACCGAATATGCGACTACGCCTAAGCTTACAGCTTTGACATGATCAATACTGTCTTCTTTAAATGCACCGTGGTCGAACAACACGGTAATAATAAGTGGGCTGATGATCATCAAACCTATCATTGCTGGCAGGCCTAAAAATATAACAAAACGAACTCCCCAATCGAGAGTATGCTGAAAGTCGCTACTTTTTTTACTGCTATGTAGTTTAGAAAGCGCCGGTAAAATAACTGTCGCAATACCAATACCAAATAATCCCAGCGGAAATTCAATTAAGCGGTCTGAATAATAAAGCCATGCAATCGAGCCTGTCATCAGTAATGAAGCAATCATGGTATCTAGTAACAGATTAATCTGACTAATAGAGACACCAAACAAAGCCGGTAGCATAAGTTTTCGTACTTTTTTTACGTTTTCGTCTTGCCATGCCCAGCGCGGACGCGCCAACATTTTAGCGCGAAACAAGAACGGTAGTTGAAATAGTAGCTGCACTACACCACCGACAAATACACCTATGGCAAGTGAATAAGCACCTACCGAAAATTTATCATGTAAAAAAATTGCACACGTAATAATAGAAACATTAAGCAAAACTGGTGTAAATGCAGCAACAGCGAAACGGTTATACACATTCATTACCGCACCACTAAGTGCAACTAAGCTTACAAAAAATAAATAAGGGAATGTAAGTTTAAGTAGTGAACTTGCAAGTTCAAATTTTTCGGCATTAGGTCCGCCTTGCCACCAATCTATAAACCAACCGGTACCAAATAATGCTGCAATAACAGGAGAAGCAACAACACCTATAATAGTGACAATTAGTAAAATGGTCCCTAATGTGCCTGCTGCTTGTGCAACAAAAAGTCTGACCTTGTCGTCGCCTTGCTGTTCTTTAATTTCACTTAGCACAGGTACGAATGCTTGTGCGAAGGCACCTTCTGCAAATAAACGGCGTAAAAAATTAGGAATACGGTTAGCAAATAAAAAAACATCAGCCGCTGCACTTGCGCCTAATAAATTGGCAACGACAGCATCTCGAACGAGCCCTAAAATACGCGATATCATAGTCATACAACTAACAATCATACCAGAGCGAAATAAACCTTTTGACACCTTAAACCTACTCAAAAATCCTCAAGATAGGCGATTATGCCACAGTCTTTTTTATAAATCGCTTTAAAGCACTAGGCTGGGGGTCTGTGCTTTGTTACAATGTCTATATTAACTGCTAAAGCGGCAAATTGATGCTCGTTATATGGTGCAGTTTTTCTTGGATTGTTAAATTTAAATTGACATCCATGATAGAAACAGGCATATTCCACGGCCTTTAATTTAAGCTTTATTTTAAGATTGTTAGGAGCAAACCTTGGCTAACATCAAGTCTGCAAAAAAACGCGCTATCACAAGCGAAAAAAACCGTCAGCACAACGCAAGCCGTCGTTCAATGATGCGCACTTACTTCAAAAAAGTAATTGTTGCTATTGAAGCGGGCGATAAAGAAGCTGCACAGCAAGCTTTTTCTGTTGCTACACCTATCCTAGACCGTTACGCAACTAAGGGTCTAATTCACAAAAACAAAGCAGCTCGTCATAAGAGCCGTATAGCAGCTAAGATTAAAGCTCTATAATTTGTTTTTGATAGAATATAAAAAACCGGCTTTTGCCGGTTTTTTTTTATCTAAGATTTAATCTCATACTTTAATAACAGTCGACATAAATATTTAAACAGATTGGTGTCATACATTTTCCAAGTCTGGATAAAACTTCTTAAGCATTGCCGCTATTTTTTTAGGTGTAAACGGCTTCACTACAAATCCTTTAGCGCCTTTATCAATTGCATCCTTAACATTTTCAATACCTGAATGTGCAGATACCATTACTACATTTGTCTCAGGGCTTAATTCATTGATTTGTGCAATCAAATCTTTGCCATCGCCGTCCGGCAGTTCTATGTCTAAAAAAATGATATTATAATTTGCAGCCTGGCACTCACTAATACATTGTGAGGCAGTAGATGCTTCCTTTACGTTATCTATCCCTAAGTGCATGAGCGTTTGGCTCAAAAAACTACGCACTGTGCTAACGTCATCTACAATTAAAATTGATAGCTGCGTATTCATCTTTATTCCTCGTAGGCTATAAGCTAACTTTAAGTTATCATAATAATTAGCTTAGTATATAAATTTGCTCATTTAATTATAGAGACCTACGGAAAAAAGGCCAGATTTGCTTTATGTCTAAAACCCCAAATAAACAGTCGTTGCTAGGTAAAGCACCAACAAGAAAAAAAACAGCGCAAAAAAGAAAGCCGCAACGCCCTACTCAGCGCTCTATACCCGCAGAGGAAAAAACAAACATAAACAATGGCACTAGCCAAAAAACAAAGTCAAAAAAGGGGCTATTTATATCTCTGGCCATTGTTATTGTAATAATTTTAGCTTTTCCAAAACCAACCTTGCTCACCTATAAAAAATTAGGGATGGTAAGTGAGAGTGTTTACTGGCCTGGACTTTTAGGTTACGGAGCTACTTTAATTGATTCCAACTTGCACCCCAACTATGATTCTAGCCGTGAATCCCTTTATTTATGCAGTGATTTACAAAAACCACAGAGCTGTCAAAAGTATCAAGTAATTGCTGACAATGGTTTGTTTTCGGCAATTGGCAGTTACTTTTAGCATTAAAAAAACTAATCTGAAAATTTAAAATTACTTGGTTGAAAGGTGTGCAAAAGATCAACATAATGGCGCTCCTTTTTTCAACAACTGAACTATTGAAACGACCATGCTAAATGAGCTAGATTGGCTTTTAAATACTACACTACTTGCACTAGGTTTAGGTGCATTCTTTATTAACCAGATAACACTGCTGCGCGTTGCCGCCATTAGTGCATGTGGTTTATTATTCTTATCATTTAGCCTAGATCTTATGTCGTCGAGCGTTATTTCAAATATGAGTTTAGTGTTGATCAACACTTTTTACCTGTTTAAAGTTTATACATTTGGGCAATTTAATGTAACCCAAAGTTAACAACTTCTCCTTAGAATATTTAATAGCCCAGCATTGCTGGGCTTTTTTGTTGCGAATTTTTAAAATATTAGAAACACGTTAGATCAGGACAGTATTAAGCGCCACTAAAGCACCACTGCAATAATGGTGCTGAGCATGTACTGTTGAGAGAAACGAGAAGAAAGACGAAAACTGAAAATACCTAATAAGCTAGGTTAATCTGCTATTGTTAATTCACTTTGGGTTTGTGTTTTAGATGGACTATCTTCAGCGTTAGCCTGATTAAACCAAGCTGAAACACCTAGCACGATAATTGAAATAACAACGAGGCTTAATTTAGCCCCACTTTGACTGGATTTCATAACACCCTCTTTATATTTTTATTAGTGAGAATATCTTTTACACTAATGAAAATTACAAATGTTAACAAGCTGTTTTTTAAACTAATTAGCTATCAGCTAATAACCTTTAGTTCTATCCACTGAATTATTGAGTGCTAAGCCCATATTCAAACGTTCAATATTATCGGCTATTTGGTCTATAACGCTATTTAAATCAGATAGCGCTGCACAATGTGGTGTAAGTGTTATTTTGGGGTTTCCCCAGTAAGGGTGATTCTGCGTTAAAGGTTCTTGGTCAAAAACATCCAAGGTAGCAGCGCGTAAGCTATCGTTATTTAATGCATTTAATAAATCTTGCTCAACCACATGAGCACCACGTGCTACATTAATAACAACAGCATGTGAAGGTAGCTTAGCGAGCATTGAGTGATTAATAATACCCTTCGTTGCCTGCGTAAGAGGTAATAAGCACACGAGATAATCAATCTTACAAAGCATATCGCTAAGTCCTTCATCGCCATAATAAACCTCGACATTAGTCGTGTTTTTATTACTTTGCGCCCAAGCACTTACTTTAAAACCATTAGTCACAAGTTTTTGCGCACATGCTTTACCTAATTCGCCAAATCCAAGTATACCAACATGTTTATTACTAAAAGCTCGTTTTGGCTTCCATGTTTGCTGTGTTTGTTTAGTGTAATACTCTTTTAAGCGTAATTTTTGAGCTAAGACATGTGTAAGTACATATTCCGCCATATCTTCAGCAAGTTGCATGTCAACAATACGTACTACTTCGACATGTTCAGGTAATAATGTTAAATCGATACTGTCTACGCCTGCACCAAATGACGACACAGCTTTTAAGTTAGGCAGCTGCGGCCACAGAGACTCAGGAGCATTCCACGCAAGTACAAAATCCACATTATTTGCGTTTTTGCAATCAGGCCATTGCTCTATCAATGTATTTGGTAATCGCTCTTGTAACTTCGTTATTAGCTTTTCGTTGTTGCGCCCCGTTATAGCCACCAATACCGACATAAATTCTCCTAGCAATTCACAGTTTATAATTTAGTACTTTAAAAAGTCACACTACTGCAAAGTAACTGTCACACCCTTTTTTTAATCTTACATGTATAGCGAATAGACCAAACGGGATATAAGGTTAATATGATAAGTGTTGATAAAGTAATTGCAGCAAACTTACCACAACTAGAGAACTCTCCAAAAGTAAAAGGTTTAGTAAAAAAGGGCTTAGGTTACTTATTGCATGAACAAGAGTTTATCACCTTTGGTAATACGTACCCTCACCTACAAGGATTAGAATTTGTTGAGCAAGTACTTGATGAACTCAATTTTGATACGCGCTATAAACCTAAGCAGATAGAACATATTCCTAACGAGGGTAAACTTGTTATTGTTGCTAACCACCCTATTGGTTCATTAGATGCTTTAGCACTTATCAAAGTACTCTCTACAGTAAGGCAAGATTTAAAAGTAGTCGCAAACCGCATGTTAATGTCGGTCAGCGCAATGCATTCTCTTTTACTCCCTGTTGATAACTTATCTGGTATGAGTAAAAAGCAAGAGCTTAGTAATATACAAAACCATTTAAAAGGTGGAGGTGCCTTACTTATATTTCCTGCAGGGGAAGTGTCGCGCCTAGGACCAACCGGCATTAAGGATTGCAAATGGAATAGCGGTTTTTTACGTATGGCAAAAAAAGCCAACTGCCCCATTTTACCTATTTTTATTAAAGCCAAAAATAGTCCACTTTTTTATGGTACATCAATGATTTATAAACCTTTGGCAAGTTTATTATTAGTGACAGAAATGTTTAAGCAGCGCAAAAAATCTTTAGAGTTTGAAATTGGTGCTTCTATCCCTCCTGAGTCCTACTTGATAGAAAACCTTAAAGATAAAGAAATTGTAAACCTCATCCGTAAGCAGCTTTATAGGCTTACAACTAAAAAAACACTGCCGCTAAAAACACAAACACCTATTGCTGTGCCCGAGTGTAGAAAAGAACTAAAAAGAGCAATTGAGCAATGTCAGCTTCTGGGTAAAACACACGATGGCATGCACATTCATTTATATCAATATGTAGGTAGTTCACCTATTTTTAGAGAGCTAGGACGCCTCAGAGAAATTGCATTTAGAGCAGTAGGTGAAGGAAGTGGTAAGCGTCGTGATATAGATAAATATGATATGGATTACCAACACCTTGTACTGTGGGACCCTATGCAACTAGAGCTAGTAGGTGCTTATCGATTAGCCTGCGCACAACAGATAATACAAAAACATGGACGTGAAGGTTTATATACCGATAGCTTATTTTCTTACACCGACGCTATGACGCCCTATCTGCACCAAGGTATTGAGCTTGGTCGAAGTTTTGTACAACCTAAGTATTGGGGACGTAAGAGTCTTGACTATTTATGGTACGGTATTGGTGCTTTTATAAAAAACTACCCACAGTATAGATATTTATTTGGGGCTGTAAGCGTGTCCAACGCTCTACCTGAGCAAGCCAAAGCCATGCTCGTTTATTACTACCAACATTATTATAAAAGCAGTATAGAACTAGCTACGCCTAATAATGAGCTTAAATTAACTGAGCAACAGCTAACTCAATGCAATATTCTTTTTAATGGAAACGATGTTAAAGAAGATTTTGTAGAGTTAAAACATGTGTTAGCTAATATGGGCGCTCAAGTCCCTACTTTATTTAAACAATATACTGAGCTTTGCAACCCTGGCGGTGTACAATTTTTAAGCTTTAGCATTGATCCCGATTTTAATAATTGTATTGATGGATTGGTATTAGTCGATCTTAAAAGTGTCAAAGAAAACAAAGCTAAACGTTATTTAGAATAACTATTGATAACTAAAGTCAGTGCACCGAGTATTTTATGCTTTATAAAATACTCGGTTTATATTTAATTATAAATACCGACTCAATCGCGTTTAAGTCTTCCAATACTTTTTAAGTGTCGGGTGTTTAAATTATTTTTGAACCCTGCTAAAAACATATTTTCTTGCTTATTAAGACCCTTGGTGAAACACGAGATTATGGCAAAGCAGTGCCTGCCTTATATTCATGTGACTGTTAATTAAATAAATATGTCAATCTTTACAAAAGCATAACGACACTAAAATTAATCTAAATCAATAAAACATTTTATAAGCTTCAAATGCTTTTTAAACTTTGATCTAGAACAGGTTTTCATATTTATTGCTCGGTAATAATAGCGCTAATTAAACAGTAGTTCTTGGAGAACAACATGAAAACTCAAATTAGCATCGCGTTATTAACCTCTTTATTAGCACTCTCTCCAGCTGCACACGCGAACTTTAGCGTAAATGTTGGTGCTATTAACGTAAACCCTGATAACAATAGCTCAGCGATTAATGAAGCACCTACGCTAGGCCTTAAAGGTGATTCAGATACTCAACTAGGTATCACCGTAGATTATGCATTTAACGATCAATGGGTGTTAGAGCTGATAGCAGCAACACCGTTTTCACACGATGTAAATGGCGCAGGCGGCTTAGCAGGCAACAAAATTGCAGATATAAAACAACTTCCACCGTCATTGGTTGCACAATACCACTTTTTAGATACAAGCTATGCGCTAAGACCTTTTATAGGCGTAGGCATAAACTACACTACATTTTTTGATGAGCAACCCTCTCAAGCACTTAAAGCAACACTAGGAACAGACGATGTAGAAGTAAAGTTAGATGATTCGTTTGGCTTTATGGCTCAGGTAGGTGCTAACTATAAAATTGATAAAAACTGGGGTTTACACGCTATGGTATCAATTATGGATATTGATACCGATGCCACTGTTTATGCTAATGGTGCAAAATCGCTTACATCAACTGTTGAGCTTGACCCTGTTGTGGCTATGTTTGGTGTTAGGTACAGCTTTTAAAGCATATATGAAGTAGTACATAGTTACCCAATTACAATGTGTGTTAAAAGGCCGAAAGGCCTTTTTTCTCATTTGTAGGGTATTAGCGATTTGGCAGGTTACTTAACTTTTTCTGCTCTAACATTTCTTTCCAGTGCATTACTTCACTTGGCAATATAGGTGTTTGCCCATCAAAACCAGCAACTTCAAGCATTTCTTCAATACTTATAATACCCTTTTTACTTTTAAATACACCGCGTACATAAGCAATAGCATGTAAGCCTCGCTCTGAGTGAAACTTTTGCTCAATATAAAAGTATTTATGATCCCAGCCAACTAACTTAGTACTTATTGTATATCGCTGCATAGGTTTAATATCGCGGATATAAGTAATAGCAGTTGCGTTAACAATCGGAAACCAACGACGCTTCATTATTTGCTTTAGTAAGCCAACACGCTCCGTCATCCACGTGCGAGATAAATCCATCATCGCAAGATAGCGTGAGTTCGTTAAATGTAGATTAATATCACAATCAGTCGGCAAAGCTTTGTAATCAATATCTACTGTATCAAGTAGATTTTGATATTGCTTATTGCGTTTAATTTTGAAAAATAATAATAAAAGTCGAATATATAAGTTCACAATAAAGGTCTTACCAGTTAAATTTATTCGAGTGTAGCATAGCCCCTTGCGAAGACGAATATTCTACTTTAATCTTAAATCATTATTACAATAAAAAAGATAGCTAATGAAATCAAAACTAAAAATTATCGCTGCACTGGCCCTATTAGTCCCTAGCTACAATGCTTTTGCCGATTTTTCGTTACCAGGTAAAGGCTCAGTAACTTACCCTACCGGTGTAGTTAAAGAATTTAAATTTGGTTTTGAATGGCAGCAAAAAGCTGAGAAATTCACTATTGGATCTAAAAGTTACAATATGGAGCAAATTCCTAGCTCTTACTCTGTCGCCATCACGCTTTCAAAAGATGACAGCCAAGTATGGGTTCAAGAATTTAATAACGGGTTTATTGAGGAGTTTGAATGGCAAATTGGCGAACATACAGTCACTTTAAAAAAGCAGCAGTTTAGCGATCCGGTAAAAGGTGACTATGTTATTGAGCTAAATGGCCGTAGCTATTTTTTCACTCGTAATAACGCCAGTATCGTAATGAACTTTAACGAAGAAGGTATTGAGACGATTGCAATTGATGGGGTAACAAAAAATATGGGCACTAAAAATTAGTCCCCATATTTTAATTTCTTTAAGTCAATTACACTTTTACTGTTTTTCGATTAATCCCGTAATCACGTAACTTATTAGCTACAGCGGTGTGACTTAGGCCCAATCGCTTAGCTAACTGACGTGAGCTTGGGTAAGCAGGGTAGAGTTTGCGAAGTAAAGTCGCTTCAAAACGTTTAACAGCTTGATCTAGTGAGCCTTCAAAATCAGACTCTAAATACCCTAAATCATGAGTAAAAGTTGGTAACTGCAAATGCTCTACGCGAAGCTCGCTATCATCTAGTAACGACACTGCACGGTAAATTGCATTTTCCAGCTGACGTACATTTCCAGGCCAGGGATACTCTTGTAAGAAGCTTAAACACTCTTGTGATAAAACAGGAATTGCATGACCATTTTGTTGCGCATATTTTTGAATAAAATGCTCTGCAAGTGGTCCTACATCTGCTTTTCTATCTCTTAGTGGCGCTATTTCTAAAGTAAGCACGTTTATACGGTAATATAAGTCTTCTCTAAAAACCCCTTCTTGTACCATTGCAGGTAAGTCTTTTTGAGTAGCGGCAACAATACGTACATTTACTTTAACTTCGTTCTCATCGCCTACTTTTCTAAACGTACCATCTTGTAAAAAACGCAGTAACTTAGTTTGTAGTTGAGTCGACATTTCGCCAACTTCATCTAAAAATACAGTTCCACCATCAGCTTGCTCTAATACACCACGCTTTGGCGCTGCGTTTTCTTCGTACCCGGCATAACCAAATAATTCAGACTCAGCAACATCATCAGGAAGTGAAGCACACGATAGCGCAATAAAAGGCTTAACAGAGCGATTAGATGCGTAATGGCACGCTCTAGCTAATAACTCTTTACCTGTGCCAGTTTCACCAGTAATCAAAATAGGGGCTTCTAGTTGCGCCATTTTGCGTGCTTCGCGCACAACTCGGCGCATTGCCGTACTAAAGTTATGAATAGTCGCAAAGCTTTCTTGCCCGTAGCGTCTAAATGCACTGACCTGCTGCCCTAAGCGGCTTTGCGATTTAATGTTAATAACCGCACCCGCTAAAACATCGCCTTCACTGCCTTGTGGCACGGCAATTGGTAAAATATCTGCAATAAAGTCTTCGCCAGCTACTTCAACCCGAGTCGTTTGGCCTAACACTTCCTTGCCCTCTAACCAACGCGTAAAGTTAAAGCCTTTTAGTAGGTTATTTATGTTAGCACCAATAACTTCTTTTTCACTTAACTGCAGGTCTTTACAGGCAGCATCGTTGCATAAACGTACCCAGCCCTTAGCATCAATAGAAATAACACCATCAGGTAATGCACGTAACAAGGTATTTAATTCGTTATGCTCTCGCTCAGAAGGGAGAAATGCGGTAGTGCGTACATCATGCACACCATCAATCAGACGGATAGAAGGCATGATTTTTTGAAACTGCTCAAACTCTATTTCTGGAAAGCTCACATACATACGGCAATTGACAGAATCGACCTCAATACCTTTTAAATCAACACTGTAGTTAACTAAAATATTAAGGATTTCTTGGGCTATACCGATCCTATCAGCACAGTGAATATCTAGACGCATACATCCTCAAAGCAGGAAAAACTAAATTAGCCGAATAATACGCTAAGTCGCTTTGATAAGGTAGCTTATTGTAAACATTTTTGGACAAGTCTGCGTTTTAATTAACACATAAGAATAACAACATAAACACGCTACACAGCAGAGCTAGCCTGCTGCGTAGCTAAATTACTTTTAACCTTGAGGGTAAGCAGACCATTCTTCGCCATCAAGTTGTATGTAAGGTCGTTTATTAACATACATCATGATTGTGCCGGCATTTTCAGCAACTTTTGGTGCTTTTGGCAAGTTTTCAACTAAATTGGCAATGCTGTTATTACCCCCAAAAACATTTGTCTCAAGTGTTTTTGCAACAATTTCAGATAAGGCAAAGTAACTAGTCGATTCGTTAATCATAATTTGCGAATAACTTTTAACGTCTGGGCCAATAAATTTTATAGCAGCTGGTACAGATACAATAGTAGGGCTTGGTATTTCACGAAGGCCAGCAAACTGTACCTTGTCACCTTTTAATGCTGCACCATGTTCGGGTACTACCATTAACATGACATTACGGCCGCGCTTTTCAAGGTTTTGAATAAAACGATTAATATCAGATAATAAATTAGCGTGCCTGATTGGGTAACTTTCAAGGCTGTTCATGCGTTTTTTATTGGCCAGCTGGTTACCATCGTGAAGGCTTGTTGTGTTGTAATACATTGCACACGGCTCACAATCTTGCGCTTCATTTTTAAGCCAACTATCTAGCACTGCACCGTCAGAATAAATAGGACTGTCGTCAAAACCGTATTGCGCTACTGGAAGCGAATCAATATTAAGTGGTTTATCGTTTAGGCCACCAAAGCGATTAACCAAACCTTTAAAGTCATCGAAGTGGCCATCGTGGTTCATCACAACGCTGCTTTGATACCCTAATTTTTCTAAGTTTTTAAATAGATAACATTGCTCTGGTGCATCACTAAATAAAGCCGTTTGGCTTGTTTGCCCACAACTTGCGCGTAAAAGCCTTATAGCTGCAGGCCCACTGTATGATGTTGCTGAGTTAAAATCTGAAAACACCACATCAAAATCATTAAACATGTCTTCAACACTAACGCCAATAGCGTCCAAATCATCAATCGCCATTGAACAAATATTTAAAACGATGACATCGAACAGTTCGCCATTAACTTGCGAAGGAAAATGGCTAATTAAATGGCTTTGTTGTTGATAAAAGTCTGACAATTTTTGATCAGGCGTTTGGCTTTCGCGAGTAATGACTTGTGCTTGATTAGTAGGCTCATTTCTAATTGTTGTATTTGTAGATTTGGCATTTACTACTGTGCCTGGTTGTTCACCCTCTCCTTGCCATCCAATCAAAAGCAGCCCAACAATTGTAATTGTTGTAAAACGTAACCACTGAGATGTATACCAAAAACACACGGTAATAACGAATAATGCCAATAGCATATCTACACTGATTACACGTGCTAAAAGTTCAAAAAAATAACCAAAGCTGAAATCTTGAACATTACCAGCTTGCTTTGTCAGCCTATTTATTGGCGGCAACCAAGAGTCTTGGTAAAGTATGATAATCGCAAAAATACCACCAAGTACATGTTTTAACTTTTCAAAAGTCGATTTATTAAATTTGATTGCTAAAAGTGCTGCAAGGGCAGCATTGGTTAATACATTAAAATCAATTGCGCCGTAATAAAACAAGGCAAATTTAGCTAAGAAATAAAGATTCCACGCTCCTAAACCTGATAATTTCACTGCTCATCCTTCTTTTTTTTATTCGGTGTATAAGGTTCAAGTACTTCGTGTTTAAAAGTAAGCTTGTAATAATATGTTTTTACTCTGGCCAATATTTGAGTTGCCGACATACAAAGCACAATACCGACTATAATTGCCAAAATAACGGTAATAAAAAGCTGATTAATACTCATTGGTTAAGCCTTTAATCTCATTACAAATGACACAGCATCGGGGCGCGCATCATTTGTAAACTCAGGTGTGTCTAACGACTCAGTAATCCCTTTTGACACACCGGGTTCAAACTTATAGCTATCATTCTCTGTTAACTGTTTAGAATAATCAGTAACATGTTTACCGCTATAAAGCCGCCTTAATTGCTTACATTCTTGCTGTATATGAAAATGATCTGAAATAACATTTTGCTGCACAAAAAAGTCACTCGTTTGTAGCTTGAATAAATGCTTAATTGCATTATTTACGTCGTTCTCTCTACACGCATGCAAGTACAAATACACGGTGTTATTTGCAAGGCTAAATACATCCCCTTCACGCTTAATATGAAACAAGTGTAAAGGGTGAATGGGCTCTATGCGGGGTAGTAACTCAAGCTTAACCAACACGCCGCTAACACCCAGATTAACAGCCGAGTCACTATGAACCTCTACTTGGCGCGTAAATTCATCAAAAGGTAAATAGCCTTTAGAAAACGTATTTTCAGTATATTTCAGAACGTGCTCGACAGATGGCGGTAACGGTCTAGAAAATTGAAACCCTTGAATAGATTGAATTTGAGATAATAATCGCGAAGGTTCAGAAAAGCTATACAAAATAAGGTTAACGCCTAAAGTTAAAAATAAACATTCATCTTGATGGCGAATAACGCCATCAACATTTTGTACTACCAATTTCAACCAACGACCGCAGCTTTTTCTGAGTTCAAAGCACTGTTTACCAAGCAGTACTAAATCTGTGTAACGCGTAACAGCAAACACCAATGTTGCCGCTTTTAATTTGGGGCCTTTGTCAAACAGCTCATTATTGTCTTTTGCGGTATAATAATGCGTAGGCAATTTTGTACCGATTGGTACCGCGCTTTGCACTAACCAAACATCGTCCTCATCTGGAAAATGCGAGCCATTGAATACTTTTAGATCGTTTACAGTTCCCTCTTGTACCAAAAACTGATTATCTTCAAGCGAAAGTTGAAACTGCATATCAGCAAATACACCCGTAGTGTGATGCCAATAATCGTACTCTAAAACGCGGGTAGCGGAATCATTATCTACAAAAATTAATCCATCAAAAGATTTATTAAGCTGCCTTATTAAAAATCGATAGTGTGTTACTTCTGGACCAGATAACAAAAATAATAAGGTAACCCCTGTTTTTTTTGCAAACTCACTGTAATCGTTCATTATTGCTTTTGTGCTAGCTTCGGTTGCTGCACTAAGTAGCTCTGTATTGAAGTGAATAAACACTAGCGCATTTTTTAATTTTTTATACGTGCCTATCTCTTTAATTATACCTTTGTTTATTCGCTCTATTGAGTAATGCTGTGTCTCAGATGAGAGAGAAAATGGATGAACTTTACTACGTTTGTACGCAGTATTAATTGCTGCAGAAAATGACGACTCAAAAAAAGATTCAACGTCTTGAGAAACAATGTAAATATCGTTTGCGCAATTTTGGTTAATTGCATGTAAAGCAAATTCAACTACAAAATTGTCTAAAGGCGCTAAAACAGCATAACTTGAAGCCGATTTTAACTCTTTTGCAGCCGGCTCTAAACCCGTTATGTTAAAGTTATGCACTTAAAAAGTCCTCAAAAAAATACTTTTTTACTAGTTTTACCCGCTATTCTATATATAATAGCCAAATATTGTCCACTTTTAATAAAAAATAAATATTACGCTTACAAAGGTTGTGATGAACAATTTAGCTACAAAAAGCTCACAAACACTCACATCAAGTGACATAGAAAACCTAGCTCGCCGTTTTGGTGGAAAAAGTGACGACTATATAGAAATTATGAATACACAAAAAAATCAAAAAACAATTAACAAGTATGCGCTATTGAAAGAAATTGATGACGCAATAAAAACATCTAAAGAAAAAAAATAAAAAAGGTAAACTCCATTGCAAAGGATTTTTATTAAAGGTATCAAAGGCGGCATAGGTAGCACATCAGTTGTTGCAAACTTAGCGTGCGTTTTGAAAAAATCTGATGTTGATGCGGTTGCAATAGACCTAGATGCTAAAAGTGACCTTGGTTTGCACTTTGGCCTTAAGTGGACAGCCACAAAAGGTTGGAGCAACGAGAGTACTTTTGACGATGCGTTATTGCATTTTCGTAAAGACAGCGATGGCGTTCTTTTTTTACCCCATGGCGATAACGAAGCAACGCTAGATGAAATTATAGCCACAATTAACAATTGCAAAAAACTGGACTATAAAGAATCTGCTTGGATATTATTCGACTGCCCTTCACACATTAATATTTCTCACTACCCGTTAGAAGAAAACGATATTGTTATTGAGCTAGTCACTTGCGATGCAATTTGTCATAGCCTCATATACAAGCGCCTACAAACCCTCAAGTCAGTAGAGTCAAGCTGGAAACACTTTTTTGTCGTTAATCGTTACAACGCAGCCTCAGTGTTAGAATTTGATCTATTTTCTCTTTGGCAATCTACATTGCCATTTATGGCGCCGTTTTTTATCAACAGTGATGAAGTTATTAAAGAGGCCACAGCTAATCGTAATGTAGCCCTTAATTGCGCACCATACAGTGTAGCGAACGATGACTTTGAAACACTGGCCGGTTGGCTTGTAAGCAAGGCGGCGAACTGACGATGAGCTTTACTCTTTTTTACAAAAGGCCCATACACAGTACATTGTATATTCTATTGAGTATATTATTCACTGATAAGCTTGTGCGTTACATTTTATTTAAATTTCATAGTTACTTTAATCAGCACAAAGTAAATGTAATTGAAGCCTTTTTAATGCCCTTCATAACTTTGTTCGGTTCATTATTTGTGAATATTAAAAAGAACAAAGAAAACTTTGAGTTAGCGTTATATAACTATTATCCACATTTAAGATTGCCATACAGAACTTATATCTATTCCAATATTATACGCTTTGTTATTCAGAGCATATTTTTGCTTTTTGCTGTTCATAAACCCAAAAGAAAATCAGTGTCTATAAAAAAGCATGCTGTAAATTATTTTTATGATGGAGTCAGTTACAGCCTAAGGCAACTTCGTTGGTACGACCTTAAATTAGGCCGATTAATAAGGCGCCTTTTTTCCAAAAACAACAAGCCTAAAAAAAGTGCTTTTAAAACAATGGCCGACGCTCGTATTTGGCAGAACAAACTTATTAAATACATCGTTGTTGCACTGATATTATTCTTGCTTGCCATATTTGTTACTATTCCCTTTAGCCTTGAAGCGCAAGCGGTGTTTATTAGCTTTATTTTACTGGTTGCTTACGCGCTCAAACGCGTAAAAGGCCATATGGCCACGATTGTAATGATCACCTTATCTGTCACTACATCTTCTCGATATTTGTGGTGGCGATACACTGAAACACTTAACTGGGATGACCCTTTAGCACTTACATTAGGTACAGGCTTGTTACTAGCAGAAACATACGCATGGATGGTACTTATTTTAGGTTTTTTTCAAACTATTAACCCACTTGAAAGAAAACCTGTCATGTTGCCAAAAAATACTGACTTATGGCCAACGGTAGATATTTACATTCCTACTTACAACGAGCCTTTAAGTGTTGTAAGGCCGACTACCCTTGCCGCTTTAAGCATAGATTGGCCAGCAGATAAACTAAAAGTCTATATTTTAGATGATGGTAAACGCCCTGAGTTTGCTGAATTTGCTAAACAAGTTGGTGCAGGTTATTTAACAAGACCAGATAATAACCATGCAAAAGCCGGTAACATGAATAGTGCTATGCGCTACACAGATGGTGATTATATTGCCATTTTTGATTGCGACCACGTACCTGCTCGTTCATTTTTGCAAATGACTATGGGACAGTTTTTAAAAGACAGTAAAGTGTGTTTAGTACAAACACCACATCATTTTTTCTCAGCAGATCCATTTGAGAGAAACTTAAATAACCACAGTCAAATTCCAAATGAAAACATGTTGTTTTACGGGCTTATTCAAGACGGAAACGATATGTGGGATGCTACGTTCTTTTGTGGTTCGTGTGCGGTACTCAAAAGAGAAGCGCTTGATGAAATAGGTGGCTTTGCTTTTGAAACCGTCACCGAGGATGCTCATACTGCACTGCGAATGCAACGCGCAGGTTATAAAACTGCCTATATAAATATTCCTCAAGCTGCTGGCCTTGCCACTGACAGTTTATCGGCTCATATTGGCCAGCGAATTCGTTGGGCACGGGGCATGGCGCAAATATTTAGGCTCGATAACCCGCTGTTAGGCAAAGGCTTGAACATACCTCAGCGACTTTGTTACTTAAATGCTATGCTGCATTTTCTATCAGGTATTCCGCGCATTGTATTTTTAACCGCGCCCCTGGCACTTATATACTTTAATGCATACATTATTTACGCGCCATTTTTAGCTATTTTTATCTACGTTGTACCTACACTTATTCAGATAAAAGCAACTAACTCACGAATACAAGGTAAGTATCGCTATTCGTTTTGGGGCGAAGTTTACGAATCTGTGCTTGCTTGGTACATATTAAAGCCAACAACAGTTGCTTTGTTTAATCCAAACAAAGGTAAATTTAACGTTACCGAAAAAGGTGGCTTAAACGATAAAGAGCATTATGACTGGGGTATTTCTAAGCCATATTTGGTTTTACTCGCCATTAATTTAGTAGGTATGTTAATTGGTATTTTACGCCTGTTTTTTGGCGACCCTACGCAAGTTGGTGTACTGCTGATTAGTATGGGGTGGGCGCTTTATAATATTATCATTTTGGGTGCTGCGGTTGCCGTGGCAGCAGAAGCACGCCAAGTGAGGCATTCACACCGTATTAAAGCAAACTTCCCAGCGGGAGTTCGTTTAGCAAATGGCCACACATTAAAAGTAAAAATTACAGATTACTCCGATAACGGCGTAGGAATAGAAACCGACCATGCACATGCTTGTCGTGTAAACGATAAAATAGAATTATTAATGAGCCGCGGTAATAAGCAATTTTCGTTTACTACCCATGTTTGTAATACTCGGGGTAATCAAATTGGCTTAACCATTAAAGATTTATCTCTTGAAAAACAGCGCGCGTTTATACAATGTACATTTTCACGAGCTGATGCGTGGCTTGACTGGCAAAATAACTTTAGACATGACCGCCCATCTTACAGTTTTAAAGAAGTGCAAAAAACAAGCCTCAGAGGGTTTAGTAACTTGCTCTTCCACGCACCAAGAGTGCTTCAACCTATCATTCAGTTTATGACTAATTTAGTTGTATACGTAAACTCATTTACTCCAAAAAGACCAATAGTGCATAATAATTATGATTAAAAAGTTGCTTAATATATCCCTAACATTGTCGCTTATTTGTTGCGCTTATTTTGCGCATGCAATTGAGCCATTACAAAATAAATCAATGTTCATTAATGGATACCCTGAGAGCGCTCAGGTGTCGAGTTTACGCTTAGATTTTGAAGCGTTAGGCTTTACAGGTTTTAGGCTCAACGGGGTAAATAATAACTCCCGCGTTGACTTTACAAACCGAATAGATAAATTGAGCACCAATTTAAAGCTTAACTTTTCGTATACTAACTCGCCTTCATTAATCGCGAATGTTTCGCACTTAAAAGTATACTTTAATGATAATTTAGTCACTGTTTTACCTATTAACGAACAACTTAGTATTGTAAAGAACACAGTGCAGCATAGCCTCGATCTTAACGCTAAATACATTCAAGATTACAACCAAGTCCGCTTTGAATTGGTTGGTTATTACGACCTTAGATGTCAAGACTACTTCAGCCGTACTATTTGGACAGAAATAAATAAATCAAGCAACATAACGCTCGACCAAAAGCAGCTTGCTATCGATAGCCGTTTAGAATACCTCCCAGAGCCGTTTTTTGATGAAAAGGATTACAACAAGCTTAACCTCCCATTTGTATTTGCTAAAACACCCAATACCCAAGCTATTGAGGCAGCAGCAACGCTATCGAGTTGGTTTGGAGCCCAAGCTGATTGGCGTGGATTTAATTTTCCCGTAACGTTAAATAAATCGCCTGATCAACACAGTGTGGTTTTTATTACTAATGATTCAAAACCTGATTTTTTGAAAGATTACCCAGATGTTGAAAAACCAACGATTGAAATCATTTCAAACCCATTTAATCGTTATTATAAAATGTTACTGATATTGGGCCGTGATGAAGCTGATTTAAAAACAGCGGTGACTGGCCTTGCATTTGGCCACAAAGTAATGACTGGAAGAAGCGCAAGTATTGAAGCCATAAATCAGTTGCCACTTCGAAAAGCGTATGATGCACCACGCTGGCTTAGAAGCGATCGTCCAGTGCATTTTGACGAGCTTATTGACTACCCTACGCAACTACAGGCGCAAGGTCTTAATAATGGTCCAGTAAAACTAAACATTCGCTTTGCACCTGATCTATTCACGTGGCGTGAAAGAGGAATACCTATTACTCTTCAGTACCGTAGCACGCCAGAATCAGAAGCCATCGACTCTCGTTTAAATATGCTAATAAACCAAGAATTTATAAGTGGTTTTTTACTAGATGAAAACAACGATTTATTACAAACAACACAAGCGTTGTTGCCACTAGTTGCCAATACTGACACCACACAAAGTACAGAAGGCTTTTCTGTCAATGGCATTAATTTAGCTAACAGAAATGAACTTAACTTTGACTTTAGGTTTGGCGTACTCAAAAAAGGCGAATGTGCTGTTGCACCTCCTGGCGGTGAGTTTGGTGTTATTGATGGCGATTCAAGCATTGACGTAAGTGAATTTGATCACTACATCGCATTACCAGATCTGAACGTATTTGCTAATAGTGGCTTTCCTTTTACCAAATATGCTGATTTACAAAAAACACTTGTACTTATTGATGAAAACCCAACACCTAATGCTTTAACCGTTTTATTTAACTTAACGGGGCACTTTGGCGCAATCACCGGCTACCCAACCCACAGAATGAGTGTTGCTCATTTAAATGAGGACGCTGATTTAGATGATAAAGACATACTCGTTATTGCTAAACCTAACAGTATTGCTAATGACTTAGATGAAGATGCACAAACAAATGTTTTGCTTAACAATAATCAGCGCGCAATTAAACAAGCAATTTATAATGGTGCATACGACGAACAAACGACCGATAAAGTAGAGGTTAGTATTAAAAGTAGTGGCGATATGGCTGTTATAACAGGGTTTCAATCACCGTTTGACTCAGACCGCTCTATCGTCTCGTTGAGTGCTACGACGCAAAATGCATTTACTATACTTGACGATGTTCTAATGAACTCAGAAAAATTAGCTCAAGTAAAAGGTAGTGCAGCCATTATCAACTCACAGGGTATTAAAACCATTCAAGTAGATGAGCAATACTTTGTAGGCCATATCCCAGTCCATACATTAGTGTGGTTTCACTTATCTGATCATCCATTTATTTTGGCATTACTGTCTATTTTAACGCTATTGCTGATCTCATTTATCTTATGGCGATTATTACAAGCACTAACTTACAAGCGTTTAGCTGAAGGAGACGAATAATGAAATCACTTGTTAATATGTTTTTTACTGTGATGGCACTATTTGCTTTTAATGCCAACGCACAAGTTGAACAGTGCGAACCTTGGCAGTCGTGGCAAGTGTTTAAAAATCATTTTATAAGCCAAGACGGCCGCGTCATTGACTTGGGCAGTGATCAAAGTATCACAACCTCTGAAGGCCAATCATATGCACTATTTTTTGCGCTTATTGCCAACGATAAAGCCGCTTTTGATTCTGTTTTAAATTGGACCCAAGAGCATTTATCAGAGGGCGATTTAAGTACGCGTTTACCAGCATGGAAATGGGGACTAGATAAAAACCGCGTAGGGGGTATTTTAGATTCAAACCCTGCGTCAGATTCAGACCTATGGATTGCCTACAGTTTATCGCAAGCGGCAATTTTATGGGATGAACGCCGCTATAGTATTTTAGCCGCAGTGCTTGCTCAACGTATAATCAGAGAAGAAACCGCCTACATAACGGGCCTTGGCCTGTCTTTACTCCCCGCACCTGCCGGTTTTGAGTTTGACAATGAGCGCTATAAGCTAAATCCTAGCTACTCGCCGTTATTTATTTACCAGCAATTTAAAAAGCTTTATCCACATTCACCGTGGCACCAACTGCACGAAGGATCAGCTAAGCTAATTTTAGATACCGCACAGCAAGGCGTTAGCCCTGATTGGGTTATGTTTGATTCAAACCGTGGTTTTTACTACAACAGAAAAAATACAGATTTAGGTAGTTATAATGCAATTCGTGTTTACCTTTGGGCAAGTATGATGGCAAAAGATGCACCCTACAAACAAGAGCTTCTTGCTCAGTTTGCACCATTTGTGGATACTATTGAAGAGCGCGGCTATGTTCCTTTAAATACGTACGCTCAATCAGGTAAATCTGAAAAAAGAGGACCTTTGGGCTTTAACGCTGCCCTGTTGCCTTTGTTAGCAGAGCAAGGTAATGATGAGCTAGTAATGGCCATTCAGCAAAAGCTAATGATTGATAAGTCTTTTACGCAAACACGTTATTACGACAGTGTATTGCATTTATTTGGTGAAAGTGCTGTAAACAAGCGCTTTAAAATAACGGCTGATGGAACGCTACAACCTACTTGGAGCACTGAATGTCGTTAAGGTTGGCCTTAGCTTGTACATTGGCACTAAGCACTAATTTAAATGCCGCAACAATAAATGATATTGATACACAATCGGTTGATTGGTTATTAAACCAAATTAGTATTGGTGAAGCACAACAAAACAAAAGACTTGTTGAAGATAGCCTGCAAAAATTGGTTGCAATTGCCCCTACGCGAATAGAAACGCAATGTGCGCTTGCACATTACGACTTTACGAATGGCAATACAGACCAGGCAAACTTGTTATTAAATAAGCTTGATAACCAACTAACACAACAAACACCTTGCGTAAAAAAACTCAAGGTTATGTCTCGTATTCAAGGTAAAGACAAGGCAGTAATTCAAGAAGCAAAGCTGCTTGCTCGTGCCGGCAGATATGAACAAGCACGTCAAATTTACAATAAAATATTTAATGATGTTTATCCTACTTTAAACTTTGAGCTTGAGCATTTAGGCTGGTATGCACAAGACAGCGCTCAATGGCAAGGGGTTAAAAATGGTTACAAGCAATTATTAAAACGCTATGACAACCTAGGCACTATAGAAGTTGCTTATGCCAGACATTTGCTAAGACGTAACCCACGCGATAAAGCAGCAATGCGTATTTTAAGTAAGTATGGATCGACATCGGGTTTTAGTGATGAAGTTGAAGGTATTTGGCTCTCTGCATTAAAAAATATGCCAATAAACAGTAATACTGACAAGCAATTTCAGCAATACTTTATACTTTACCCGTTTAGTAATAAGGGAGAGTTACAGTATCAAGACTTTAAAAAGCAATTAAAAGCACGCCAAAAATTATTAGCCGACCCGGCTTATCAGCTTTGGTTAAAAGGCAATAAGCTACTCGAACAAGAAAGATTAAATGCAGCAGAACCTCTTCTATTAAAAGCATTAAAAGGCCGCCCTACTGACGGCGAAATAATGAACAGCTTAGGCATACTTTACCTACAATTAGGGGAGCATGGTAAAGCCTATAACTATTTTACACGTGCACAAAAATACACTGCCGACTTTGCAGAGCGAAATACCCTTAAAAGCATGGCTAAAACAGCTAAGTTTTGGCTGTATATTCGCCAAGCAAGAGACGCTATAGACAGCAGTGAATTTAGAGTTGCCAAATTAAAACTCGATTTAGCCGCCGCATTAGAAGAAGAACCTAATACCGTACTGGCAAATCGTGGCACCTTACAATTTGCCCAAGGGCTATATTCACAAGCTGCGCTTACCTACCAAGTGGTGCTTAAAAGCGAGCCGTTAAACGAAGGCGCCCTATTTGGCTTACTCGAAATTGCAAAGCTTGGACAAAGTGAAAAAACGCTCACCTCTTTTTTTAATCGACTTTCATTTTCACAAAAAGAAATATTAAGAGCGTCATATTTAAGCTCATTAAGTAGCGTGTATAGAACTAAGGCAACAAAGCTAACTGAAGCTGGTGAATTAGAAGAGGCTGAAAAAATATTAAAAGAGGCTATTCAAGCAACACCAGAAGAGCCTTGGTTATATTACGACTTAGCGTTTATATATCAACAAAAAGGACTCACCGACAAAGCCCGCTCATTGTTTAATAATGTATTGTGGCAATTTCCGCTAAATTCACAGCTTAGGTATAGCCATGCACTGTTTTTGCGTGCTTTAGACGATTACCAAGGTGCGCTTGCTACGCTTCAGTATATTCCATTTAAATCTCGCGATGCTGACATTGTATCTCTTGAACAACAGTTACAACTTAATGAGTCTTTAGCACAAAGCGAACGTTTTATTAATTCTCAAAATAAAGCGGCTGCTATTTATCACTTAAGTGCGTTAGAAGCGCAAAATTTAACGCCACCAATGAAAGCTGAGCTAGCACGAAGCTGGTTTAGCATAGAAGAACAAAACCACGCTTTAATACTCATGCGTGACGCATTAGCTGAAGACCCCTCATTATCAGCCTATTGGCATATGCTGTATGGAGAATGGCTTTTAGCACAGGGTAATAAAACTCAGACTACGGATTGGTTTAATCAATATCGGCTTCCTGAAAATGCCTCTGAGGGTGAAATAGATCAGTTTGTGCAATTACAAAATGCCTATTATTCTGAGTATTTTAGTGGCAGTGATCTTATTGCGAAGCTAAATCAGCTTGATCAAAAATACCCAAGTTCATCAGCTACAACAACTGCGCTAATAAATGCAAACTTAGCACTTGAACAAAACCAATCTGCGATTATTTTATACGAACAAAAAGTAAAAAATAATCAGCTAATTGAACCTCAAGCTTTAATGGCAATATCCAAAGCCTACAGAGCGCTTGGTGATGATTTCCAATCGAAAGAAGTCACACAACTCGCGATTGAACAAAGTACAACGCAAGAAAGTTATTTTCAGCGTCAAATTATGGAGTCGTTAAACGATTTTAACTACGCAGGTGATGCCCTTTACTTAGCTGAACAGCTTATTCAAAAAGCACCTAATGATTTAGAGCTTCGTTATTTAGGCGCGCAAGTTGCCTCTAATTTTAATGAAACAGAGCAAGCACAAACGTGGTACGCACAAACGCTTTCACCTAATCGTCAACTGAATGAGAAAGAACTCTACACATCCCTTTCGCGCATCAACGAAAACGACGAGTGGTATATAAACGGTGCCAAACGAGAACTACTCAGCCAACAAAACAAAAACCAAGCCTACATTGCCGTTGGTGTAAATTTTAGCGGACAAGTAAGTACTGAAAGTGAGGCCACATTGGGCGCTGGTTTAGTCCCTATTGAAGCGTACTTTCCGCTTTGGCAGGGGCAAGGCTTTGTAAAAATAGATCCTACAAGTATTAGCGCGCAAACAACACGATTTGACGAGCAATTTGCTGGCAGTCGATACGGTCAAGGCGCTTTGTGTATATTTACCTGTGGTATTGACGAGGTAAGTCCTGAGCAAGATGGCGTTGATATTGGCATTGGTTGGCAGAACGAAAACTGGCGCGTAGATATTGGCACAACACCACTGGGCTTTTTAATCGAAGACATTGTATGGGGTGTTAACTATTCGGACGACTTTGGTGACTTTGGCTATAGCCTTGAGTTAGAAAAACGACCAGTAACCAGCTCAGTACTCGCCTATGCAGGCCTTGAAGACGTTAATACTGGTAAAATTTGGGGGGGGGTTCGCTCAACTGGTTTAACCGCTAATGTTTCTCATGATTTAGGCGGCAATTGGGGATTTTGGTCTAGTGCTGACTTTACATTGTACAAAGGTCAAAACGTAAAAGATAACCAACGCTACCGCTTGATGGGCGGCACCTATTATCGTGTGATAAGCAATCAAGACCGCGAATTTACAGTGGGTGCAAGTTTATTGCATTGGGCCTATAAATTTAATTTAAGTGAAGAAACCTGGGGCCACGGCGGTTATTACAGTCCGCAAAACTATGTAGGTCTATCCGTGCCACTCACTTATGACGCGCGTTGGGGCGATGATTTTGTTTATCGATTAAAAACCGGTGTTTCGTACTCGCAAACAAAAACTCAATCTATTGATTTCTTCCCTAACGATAGCGATTTGCAAATAGCTGCGTATGATAGAGAATCAATAACAGGTGTTGACCCTGTATTTGAAGGTGAAACAAGTTCTGGTGTTTCATATAATCTTGAAGGTAGTTTTGAGTATAGAATAACGCCGAATTGGTTCTTTGGTGGCTACTTAGCCATCGATCGCTCTGACTTTTACGAACCAAACTTTGGTCAACTTTACATACGTTACTATTTTAACCCTGTTTATGGAACGCTTGAGTTCCCAGGTACCCCTATTGTTCCTTATGCTGAGTTCTAACTTGGCATAAGGTGATACACCGCGCAATACTTCCCCTAGCACTAAGGTATATGTATACTTGTGCCCAATTGTAACTAGGATAAGGGTGTGTCTCTTACCTTCTGGTGTTACTACCATATAGCAAATCATTATCTTAGCTACAAATAATAAACTGATGGTCGAGCATTTTAGTATGACTAAATACTAAGATAGCTAAAGCAAAAAATTATAAGGCCATTACAACAATTCTTAAAGTTAGGAAGTAAATATGAGTTCAGCTCCAGATAGTGGTTGGTTTGGCCACCCTAAAGGACTTTCGACATTGTTCTTCACTGAAATGTGGGAACGAATGAGTTATTACGGTATGCGAGCTATGCTCGTATTATTCATGACAGCAAGCTTACAAGAAGAAGGCCTTGCCTTTACTGTTGCATCAGCTGCTGCAATCTATGGTTTGTACACAGGCGCAGTATACTTTTTAGGCTTACCGGGTGGGTGGCTAGCTGATAGATTGTTTGGTGGTCAAAAAGCAGTTTGGTATGGCGGCATAATTATTATGATTGGCCATATTATTTTGGCTATTCCACATGATTATTCTTTCTTCGTTGGCTTAATATTTGTAGCAACAGGTACTGGTTTACTAAAACCAAATATCAGTGCAATGGTAGGCCAATTATATAGCGATGCTGATGAGCGTCGTGATGGCGGTTACGCTATTTATTACATGGGTATTAACATGGGTTCTTTAATAGGTTACTACGTATGTGGTTACTTTATGGAGAACGTAGGCTGGCACTGGGCATTTGGTGCGGCAGCTGTAGGTATGGCCATTGGTTTAGTACAGTACAAACTCACACTTAATAACTTACCAAAGCACAGTGCTTTACCGGCTAATCCATTAGGCTCTAAAGGTACTTCACGTGCATGGGGCGGTATTGCTGCATTTGTAATTGCAGCTGCTGCAGTTACTACGGCTGCAATGACCGGCGCTATTGTTATTAATCCAACTGTAGTTGCAGGTTACACAGCCATTGTATTTACTATTATCTTTTTTGTTTATTTTGGAGTTATTTACTTTACAGGTAATTTAACAGATGCAGAAAAACAAAGAATGTGGGCACTATTTTTAGTATGTATTGCATCTGCATGTTTTTGGTCTGGCTTTGAACAAGCTGGTTCATCATTAAACTTATTTGCTCGCGACTATACTGACCGTCTTATTGGTACTTTTGAAATCCCTACAACGTGGTTTCAATCATTAAACTCACTGTTTATTATTGCTTTATCGCCATTTTTTGCAGCGCTTTGGATTAACTTATCTAAAAGCTTAGTATCACCTAGCTACAGCGTTAAATGTGCAATTGGCTTAATTATCATGGCATCAGGCTTTTTAGTTATGTTTATGGCGGCTCATTACGCAGCTGAAGGCTTAAAAGTTGCGCCTTACTGGCTTGTTACTACGTACTTTTTACATACAGTGGGTGAGCTTTGTTTAAGCCCTGTAGCATTAAGTGCTGTAAGTAAGTTATCGCCTAAACGTTACACTGGCCAAATGATGGGTGTATTTGTATTAACTTACTCAATCGGTAACATCATCGCAGGTTTACTTGCTGGTAATTTCGATCCGAATAATGTTGATGAAATTCCTAACTTATACTTACAAATTGCATTATTTAGCATTGGTGTTGGTGTTGTTTTAGTACTAATGACTTTTAAAGCTAAAGTATGGGAAAAACAAGGTTTAGAAGAGAAAGTCTCTTAATTATTGTTTTTTTCAAATGTAGCAATATAACCTAAGACAATTCCTCCATAGCTTCTATGGGGGAATTTTTTATTCAACTTTGCCCTGCCCCCGTTAACTGATATTATATCCTGATTGGTTATTGAATAGACTCAGGGACATCCGTAGATGCAATCGTTAACGATATCACGTGTTATTATATTTATATTTCTTAGCTTTATTCTAACTGCCTGTGGTAGCGGTGATGAAGTGACGGTTAATCCAAACGATCCTGTTGAGCCTGAACCTAGCAAATTAACACTATCAAGCGCTAATGGTTTAGACGCTACATTAGACGAAGGCAATTTTATATTTAATGCACCTTCCAGCGCTATTTCTAGTGATGTAGAGCTTACCTACGAGAAAACATTATTAGATGAGACGAATATACAACAAAATATAATTTCTGATTTACATGCGCTTACGCCCTCCACGCTTACTCTTGAAAAACCTATTACCATCACAATAAAAATCCCTGATGACTATGCATTAGGCGGACAACTGTTTATCGCAAAACTATCAGGCGCTAATTGGGATACTGTTACAAATTCAATAGTTTTAGATGGATTTGTTAGCGCTCAAGTAACAACACTGGGCACATATGCAATACAAATGCAGCGCAATGAAGCTTTCGCAAATATCGGCCCAACTTGCGACGCTAATGCAACAGAGCAATCGGTAAGGTTTGTTCACGTTGCAGATTTACATGCTCGCTTTGGCTATGAAGAGCAATATTTCAGCCGGATCAAAGCCTACTACAACCAAGTAGCAAGCCAAACTCCGCACACCTTATTTACAAACGGTGGTGACGACTATGAAAAAGGCACCGTTGCTGAGCAATTATCACAAGGTACCGCGACAGAAGAAGCTATTAAAGCAATGCAGTTTGACCTACGAGTCGTTGGAAATCATGATTATGCTTGGGGCCCTGAAAAATTACTAAGTTATTCCCAAGACGAGAATGCAATCGTACTTGCTAGTAATACTCGTTATGAAGCAGAGCAACTACAAGATTTTGAAGGCGTAGGATTTGCAAAAGTTCAAGTAGGATGTATTACACTTGGTGTGTTTGGCATGACCTCAGTGCCATGGAATGAGCTAGATGAACCTATTCAAGATGATCCGATCCCTGATTTTATTAAACAGTTTAAAATGAGCTGGCAATGGCAACAAATCGCACAAAGCATCGTAAACCAATACAGTGATGATGTAGATTACATGATTATGTTGAGCCATTTAGGTGTAGGCCAAGATACTGATATGGCAACAAACGTACCCGGTATCGACTTAGTACTTGGCGGCCATACACACGGTGGGGAAAGCTACACAACCCTTGATAACGGCGCTATTGTTTTACAACCGGACTTTTACGCTAAAGGTATTACGGACTTAACGCTTAATTTTAATTTAGCTGATAAATCATCCCCAGTTGTTGATTACAAAACGATTGAAACCGATACAATTGATGAACGCGATGAGGCAACAAAACTAGCTATTGATGAGATAATGGGGCGTTATGCTCCCGATGCAGAAACTGAAATCGCTATTTCTGAAAACTATCCAACTGATGCGCAGCTAGCCGAAATAACCGCCTTAGCCGCAAAACATTCAAGCACAATTAGCGCAGCATTACTTAATCCTGAACTAGTACAAAAGCGCTGGACACCCGGCACACTTACTCAAGAAGACTTCCATAAAGCTTTTTACGTAGAAAGACAGCCATCAAATACGCCAGGGTTTAACTCTATTTATAAAGTAACTGTATCGGGAAGCGACTTAACAACGATGTTTGCAAGTCAACCAGATTGGTTTTTACTTAAACCTGAGGATATACAACCCACTAATAATTACGAAGTTGCACTATTTAAAGGAGCAGCTTTGAATCCTGATTTATTTTTTAATAGTGTTACATTCTCAAACGTAGAACCGATAGCTGAAGCTTGGTGGCTACTTGATAAATATGCGCGTGCTAGAACAAGTCAGTGCCTACACCTTGACACTGACACCGAACTTTATTCATGCAACAACTTAGCAAATGTAACCGTATGGAACTTTGACGATACTAACAACCCGTTAGCAGCTGATTTTGGACCTTCGGTACTTAGCTACTTTGATCCAGATGAAACAAACTGGGGCACTGCAGAGACACAATATAGCACCACTACTCAATTAAATATTGATGATTTAAGTGATGGTCCTTCAGGTGTTATGGCGTTTTCTCGCCACGCTCCAACAGAAGGCTTACTTATTGATTTAAACACACCAGCAAATGGTGACTTTGCAAATGAAGGAATGGTGTCTGACTACACCTTGGTTATGGATTTATACTGGCCCGCAGAAGGTAAAGATATTTACCGTGCAATTATGCAAGCCAATACAACTGATTATCTTAATGATGATGCCGATATGTTTATTGACCCAAGCGGCGGCTATGGACAAGCAACTAGCGATAGCGGCTATTTTGGCAATACACAACCTGACTCTTGGCATCGTATAGCTTTTGTATTTTATACAGCACCAACCAACGGGGTGTTTGAAGTCTATATAGATGGAGAACTTGCAGGCGTAAAAGAGGATGGCGAAATCGATAGTCGCTGGGCACTCAATCAATCTGTGTTGCTTTTTACAGATAACAATTATGAAACAGTACCAGGGTACTTAAATTCGCTGCTTTATGCAGGACGTGCTATGACCAGAGATGAAATTAAAAGTATGGGCGGCGCACAACAAAAGCTGTCTTTTGAGCAACCGACGCGAGTGCTAAATCAAACCATTGAGCGCCATTACCAAGCAGCTCCAGCAATTAAAACTAACATGTGGATAGAACAACGGAACAAGTTCTTTGGTAACGGCTCTTAAAGTGTAAACAATTACATACAAAAAGGCTTTTACTTATTAATTGTAAGAGGAGGTTTAGCGCAGGTTAAACCTCCTTTTTAGTATTTAAATACAATGACTTAAAAACAAATGCTCCCACTTGAATTTATACCATATAACTTCATCTTACTTAACTGTATTACAAACACGTAACTTTATAATAACCGTCCTATAAAATTTACACATGTACTACATACTAAATAGCGCCCCCCTCTTCCCCAAATTAAAAATCTGGTTGATTATCTACTGCAATATGACAACAACACATAATCGCAGTGCTTAATTGCGGGAGTAATAATAATGAGTGAAGTAAATAACTATTTGGGTTTAGTCGGTATTGAGTTTACCGAGTACGCAACACCTGATGCTGATTATATGGATAAAGTATTTACTGATTTTGGCTTCTCTAAGCTTAAAAAATTCAAAGGTAAAGACATTGTTTATTACAACCAAAACGATATTCACTTTTTACTGAATAACGAGCGTGAAGGTTTTTCTGCAGAATTTGCTAAAAGCCATGGCCCTGCTATTTGTTCAATGGGTTGGCGTGTTGAGAATGCGCAAAAAGCATTTGAAACAGCTGTAGAACGTGGTGCAAAACCAGCGACCGACTCAACGCATAAAAATATGCCTTACCCTGCGATCTATGGTATTGGCGACAGCCTAATTTACTTTATTGAACAATTTGGCGACAAAGGCACTATTTACGAAAGTGATTTTGAAGACTTAGAAACGCAAAATGTTGTAGAAGATAAAGGCTTTATCCGAATCGATCATTTAACCAATAACGTTTATAAAGGCACCATGGAAAAATGGGCTAACTTTTATAAAGACGTATTTGGTTTTACTGAAGTACGCTACTTTGACATTAAAGGTCAAAAAACAGCGCTTATTTCGTATGCACTTAAATCGCCATGCGGCACCTTCTCTATTCCAATAAACGAAGGTAAAGGTAACGATAACAACCAAATTGATGAATACCTTGGTGAGTACAACGGCCCAGGCGTTCAACATTTAGCGTTTTTAACAGATGACTTAGTAAGCTCTCTTGATAAGCTTGATAAATCAACAATTGCCACTTTAGATATTATCCCAGAGTACTACGATACTATTTTTGACCGTGTACCTTGGGTTGCTGAAGATAAAGAAAAAATTCGTGAGCATCAGATACTCGTAGATAGCCAAAGTGAAAATTGTTATTTATTACAAATTTTCTCTAAAAACTTATTTGGTCCAATCTTTATAGAAATGATCCAACGCGTTGATGATGGTGGCTTTGGTGAAGGTAACTTCCAAGCATTATTTGAATCAATCGAACGTGACCAAGAGCGTCGCGGCGTATTATAAAATATTTGAGTAAATTAAAAGCAGCGAACTTCGCTGCTTTTTGTCGTTTTAATATTTAAAAAGTATGGCGCCAAGTACAAGTATGATTAAATAAACTATACCTTGTCGCCATACAGTAAAATCCAAAGGAAATGTAATGAGCCTAATTAACGAAACCCACGATATTAATTTAACCAGCTGGGTAGAGTCAGCTAATGTTGATAATTGCGACTTCCCTATTCAAAACTTACCGTTTGCAGAGTTTCGCCGTAAAGGGTCTGATGAGGCCTTTCGTGGTGGTGTTGCAATTGGTGACCAAGTAATCGATTTAGCAAAACTGAGTAAATTAAATGTTTTAACAGGTGATGCTAAAACAGCCGCTGATGCAGCAAGTGAAGCAACTCTAAATACATTTATGGGTTTAGGGGGGCAGTATTGGTCAGCACTTCGTTTAGCGCTTTCAAAAGCACTAAGAGCAGGCTCTGAGCACCAACAAGCGCTTAGCGATACATTGGTTGCACAGTCTGATATAGAGTTTTCTTTGCCTTGTCGCATCGGTGATTACACTGACTTTTACACTTCTATTTATCACGCTACAGCTGTGGGTAGTTTATTTCGCCCTGATAACCCACTACTACCTAACTATAAATGGGTACCTATTGGTTATCATGGTCGCTCTTCATCTATTGACGTATCGGGTCAAACATTTCATCGCCCTAAAGGCCAAACTAAAGCGCCAGACGCAGAAGTGCCATCATTCGGTCCTTGTAAACGCCTTGATTACGAACTAGAGCTGGGTATTTACTTAGGTAAAGGCAATGCACTGGGCGATGCAATCGCTATCGAAAATGCTGAAAACCATGTATTTGGCTTTTGTGTATTTAATGATTGGTCAGCACGTGACTTGCAAGCGTGGGAATATCAACCGCTTGGTCCATTTTTAGCTAAAAACTTTGCCTCAACTGTATCGCCTTGGATTGTAACAACCGAAGCATTAGCGCCTTACAGAACAAGCTGGACACGTGATGAAAACGATCCACAGCCTATGGACTATTTAGAATCAAAAGCGAATCGCGACCAAGGTGCTTTTGATATTCAAATGGATGTTAAAATTCAAACACAAAAAATGCGTAGCGAAGGCCATAACCCAACGCGCGTATCAACATCTAGCTTTAAGCACTCTTACTGGACTGTGGCACAAATGGTTACTCATCACACAGTAAATGGCTGTAACTTTATGCCAGGTGACATGCTAGGTTCGGGCACTCAGTCTGGTCCAACACACGAAGAAGCAGGTTCATTACTTGAGCTTTCTCGTGGCGGTAAAGAAAAAATTACGCTAAGCAACGGCGAACAACGCAGCTTTTTAGAAGATGGCGATAACGTTATTATGCGTGGCTGGTGTGAAAAAGAAGGCTATGCACGTATAGGTTTTGGCTCTGTAGAGAGTACTGTACTGCCGGCAAAATAATACGCATATTAAAAAATTTATTAAAAGGGCTGCTTACTAAAAGCAGCCCTTTTTTATTAATTTTTGAACAGTTACAATTTTTTTCTAGCTTTTTTAACTCAAATTGCTATCTTAATTCGGTTAATAGCCAGTGTTTATATGCCATGTCAGTATTTATAAAGTCTTTTTATCATAAATTTTTCCCTGCTCGTCAGCTACTTATTCGTCAAAATGGCGAAGTTAAGCATGTTGTTTTAGCCTCTTGGTTTCAACTTCTTGTAGCGTTGCTTATTTTAGTCACTTTTACTTGGCTGAGTATTTCAAGCTTTCGTGTTTATACACAAACAAATAAAATCTCTGACATAAAACAAAATCAAATAACCGAGCAAACGCTGTGGCAACAAAAAGTCAGTGAGCAACAAGCCCTTCAAGCAACGCAGTTAGAGCAACTTGCAATACTTGAGCAAAAGCAGGCGCTACTGCAAAGTATGATAGAATCCCTTCCTGCTTCAATTAGCAAAGATGTTATTAAGCTTGATACAGAACTTGATGTACCTATTAATGAAAATGGCAATGAATTTCATGAACCATTAGTCGATGAAAATCAAAAAGGTAAACAAGCACAGTTAATCGCTCCAATTACATTCGCAACAAGAGTGGCCAACTTAAATAATCATTATGAGCAAAGCTTTACCTATTTAGATAACCAAATTAGTGAACGTCACCAAGCTATTTTAGCTATGGTCAAAGGCGCAGGAATTGAGTCTGCGCTTGAGCAACACCTAATATTAAGCACCCAGACAACTGCACAAGGTGGGCCACTTGATATATTTAACGAAACAAAAATTCCGAGCCACTTTTTAGTCATCGTTGATAAGTTATTAATATTAAATAATTTAGAAAACTTTTTAACTGAGCTACCAAACACCCTGCCTTTAGCTAAAGCTAAATACTATATTTCGAGTAATTTTGGCCTTAGAAAAGATCCTATGAATAGTAATCACGCCTTTCATAAAGGAATTGATTTAGCCGGTTGGCATAAAACCGAAATATTCGCCCCAGCAGACGCTGTAGTTCTTCGTGCCGGTCGTAATGGTGGTTATGGTAACTTTATTGAGCTTGAACATAAAAATGGCTTAGTGACTCGATTTGGACACTTAAATAAAATTAAAGTAAAGAAAGGTCAATCAATCACTAAACATGATGTGATCGGCCTAATGGGCAGCACCGGCCGAAGCACAGGCACGCATTTACACTACGAAGTATTACTTAATGGTAAACAAGTCAATCCTCTAAAAATAACAAAGGCGCTTTCTCGTGTTTGGTAGAAAAAAACAAAAAACAGTTAGCTCTAATTTAAAAAGAGTGAATCACACACCGTCTATTATTTCTGAAGACGTACGCCTTACAGGCACTTTAGTTAGCCAAGGTGAAGTACAGCTTGATGGCCGTATTGATGGTGACATAAAAGTGGAGCATTTAGTTATTGGCTCAGCGGGAGTTGTTGAAGGTATTGTTGAAGCTAAAAGCGTTATTGTTAAAGGTAAAGTTATTGGGTCAATTAATGCCAGTGAAGTAAAAGTACAAAGTGGCGCTCATGTTCATGGCGATGTATTTCACGATACATTGAGTATTGATGCAGGCGCAGTAATTGAAGGCAGTTTAAAGCAACGCTTTGAAAAAGAAGAGCCGGAACTAATTTCGAAAGAACTAAAACCCGCAAAAGAAGTTAAAGCATTATTAAAAGAAGATGGCAGCGACTTATCATTTGTAAATAAACAAGCCGCTGATAAAAGCTAAGTCAAATCAGCTTTACGTAAATTAATTTTTCTCAGTAATGTACATAGTAATATCTGCAGTGAAAACAAGCTCATTGCGGGTATTATACAGTTTAACCGGTACTACTAAGTCTTCTTTATCAATCCACTTGTGTGGTAAATCAATTTCAGCGACTGCTCGTACATCTGTATCTACTTTAGCCAAATACCTAACTGTCATCCCTTTTGGGATCCAACGATGCGTTTTAACTGGCACTGTTGCATCAACCATTACACCTGCACACAATTCAGCTAAATTACACTGCGCAATAGCATGAATAGTTCCAATATGATTATGAACGCTGCGACGATTTTTAACCACCGCACTACAATGGCCCTCTCTCAAATCGAGTACGTAAGGTTTCATCGAACCAAAATATGGCGCTTTAAAGCAAACAGCTTTAGTAAAAAGCCAATTCCCAAAAGGTAGGCGCTTAAATTTATGCCATGTTTGTACAAGTGCAGATTTATTACTCATTATTATTTTCCATCAACAGTTACTTTTTTAAAATTAACACATCAGACCAGTTTTAAAAAGTGCATTTATGCTGGCTTTTTCGCTTAATCCAATCAAAAAGTAAGAATGACGACCTATGCAGGGGTCATAAGCCCTTTCTTTTTTATGAGTGCCCACCTAAAATACTCGACAAAAGGAGACTCAATGCAAACACAGCCCGCTAAACCTAATATGACTTTGTTACTTATCTTAGCGTTACTCGTTATATTTTGCCCTATGGCAATCGATATATACCTACCTGCTTTTCCAACTATTGCAGAACAATTTGCAGTTACTGAACAACAAGTACAGCAAACCGTTGCTATTTTTATGCTAACAGTGGGTTTAGGCCAATTAATTGCAGGTCCTTTAGCTGATAAATTTGGCCGAAAGCCAGTGGCTATAGTGGGCATTAGTTTATATGCAAGCTCTGCATTACTCGCATACTACTCGCCTTCTTTTGAGATATTACTAATAGCACGTGCTTTTCAGGGATTTGGAGCGTGTGCCACATTTGTTGTCGCATTTGCGATAGTGCGTGATAAATATGGCAGTGAACGAAGCGGACAAATGATTACCTACCTTAACGGGATTGTGTGCTTTATTCCGGCAATGGCACCTATTTTAGGGGCTTGGCTTACCGTACAGTTTGGCTGGCGTATGAACTTTATGTTTTTAACCGCGTTTGCTATTTTGGGCCTTATTGTTACCCTATTCTTTTTTAGAGAAACTCGTCCTGCTGATAGTCATTATCAGGGGCATATTTTAGATTTACGTCGCTTTACACCGATTATTAAAACACCGGTATTTTTGTTTAATAGCCTAATTTGTATGGTCTCAATGTCAGCCATATTAGTGTATGTAACGCTCGCACCAGGCTGGCTTATTACACATTTAGGCGGCACCGTAGCCGACTTTACTTTTTGGTTTACGTTAAATGCCGTAATAAGTATTGTCGCAAGTTTTATTTTACCTACCTACATTAAACGAAATAGCCAACGTGCTTTGCGTGTCGGTGTGAGTGTACTGGTTTTCTCAGGCATTTTAATGCTAGCCCTTAGCGGTATAGAAACAGCATTTGCGCTTATGCTACCTATCTTGATTGCTGCATTAGGGTTTGCTTTAAGTTTAGGCTCTGCTGCAGGAATGTCTCTGTCTAGCTTTCCTAAACAAGCAGGCACAGCCTCTGCATTACTCGGTGCTATGCAAATGAGTGGCGCGAGTATACTTGTTGTTTTAACCCAATATTTAGGGCTAAGCACACCGTGGTTGATTGCTTTTCACTTATTATTGCTAGTTCCGCTTTGGCTTATTTTAATGAGCAAAAAAGCACATACTTTACACCCGGCTAAAAGTACTCAATGATCAATCCTGACTTTCTAGTCTCATTTTTATTAGCCAGTTTTTTAATGGCAGTAGCGCCTGGGCCATCAAATGCATTTTTGATGGCGCAAACATTTGCTAATGGTCGAAGTGCTGGTATGCAAAGTGCTTTTGGTTTTGCATTAGGTGGGGTTGTTCATACGCTATTTGCTGTTGTAGGCCTAAGCGCAGTACTGAAAGCTTCCCCTAGTGCCTATGCCGCAGTGCAATATGCAGGCGCTGCATACTTATGCTATTTAGGGTTTATGATGATTAAAGGCACGCTAAAGCAGCCAGAGCCGACATCTGATGACAAGCAAACCGATAAACCGCATATAAGTACCAGTAAAAAAAGTAATGTCATGTTTCAGGCCATGATGACTGAAGTATTAAACCCTAAAGTAGCATTATTCTTTATTGCATTTATTCCACAATTTGTAGATCCAACGCTTTCATCGGCTACTTTTCAGCTCGCATTTTTTGGCTTACTTTACCCTCTTTTTGCTTTTCCGATTGACTGCACGTATATTTATTTTGGCGACAAAATTGCACAGTTTTTTAGACGTAACCCAAATAGCCAACTTTGGATTGATAGGATCACTGGCATTGTATTTATTGCCCTTGCTATCAATCTATTATTTTAACTAACCTGCACTTTGGTTAAGAGATTTATTCTTCCGAGTTTAGGTTCATCAATAAAAAGAATTAGCATGGAACAAAAAACACAATCTCTTCCCGCACAAAAAAATATTGCTTTAGTGGCACACGATGGTAAAAAAGCAGCACTAAAATTATGGTGTGAAAAGCACAAAGAAATACTAAGTAAGCACACTTTATATGGCACAGGTACTACGGGGCATTTAATTCAAAAAACTACGGGGCTTGATGTAGTTCAGCTTTTAAGTGGTCCTATGGGCGGCGATCAACAACTTGGCGCTAAAATAGCAGAACATGAGATACATGTTTTAATATTTTTTTGGGACCCATTAGCATCACAGCCTCATGACCCTGATGTTAAAGCGCTGCTGCGTTTAGCAGCTGTTTGGAATATTCCGGTGGCGTGTAATGAAGTGAGTGCAGATATGTTATTAAGCTCACCGCTTATGGACGTAGAGCTTGAACGCACATTGCCAGATTACGAAAAATACCTCGCAACCCGACAAATAGATCTTTAAACCTCAATTGTAATCTAGGTTATTTATAAAGCATGCTGGCCCATTTAGTCAGGCCAGCGGTTACACTACCAAAGTGATCCCCGTTAACCATCTTTATATCGCCTAAGTGCTCACTTAAAGCCGCTTTAATCAATGGTGACTGTGCACTACCGCCTGTTAAGTAAATAATGTCTGGCGTGGTCGCAGCGTCGCTGATTGCTTGTTTTGCTAAAGTAACTATTTGGCTAATACTACTCTCAACGGCAACAGCTAAATCTCTTACAGATACATTTTTATTCAGCCCACTATCTAAAAAGCTTAAATCACAATCAAACACACTAGCAGACGAAAGTGCTATTTTAGCCGCTTCACCTTGTTGCACTAACTGATGGCCTTGCTTGTTTTGCTGTAAATGTATTAAACGTTTATAAAGCTCAGGTGCACTTACATCACGTAATTGTGCGTTTAGCTCTCGGGTATGGCTTTCACTATAAAATTGGCTTTGTAAGTTTACATCGTTAATTTTACACGCTTGCCAAAACGCTTGATTAGGCAAAGGCAAACCCGATTTAAACGTACTACCTAAACCCAATAACGGCATTAAACCATGAAAGCTCAAAGCAATATCTAAATCGTTTCCGCCAACACGTTTACCACTGTGAGATAAAAAATCGCTATCGCGCTGGCTATTTCCTCTAAAGCTTGGGCCCATTTGTACAAATGAGCAGTCACTTGTACCACCACCAATATCAATAACGAGTACTTTTTGATCCTGAGTTAAATCACTCTCGTAGTCGATACCCGCAGCAAGTGGCTCATATAAAAACTCTACGTCTTTAAAACCAGCACGTTTAGCAGCACGCTCTAAAATACCGACCGCTTGTTGATTTGATTGCTCACCACCCACAGCTTGAAAGTTTACTGGGCGACCAATCACTGTTTGTGTAAGTGTTTTACCTAAAGAGAGCTCAGCACGTTGCTTAATTTTTAAGATCATCGCGGTTGCGATATCTTCAAAAAAGTTAATTTGACCTTGCTTTAAACCTGTTGCACCAAAAAATGATTTAGGAGACTTAACAAAATAGCCTTCTTCAGGAAACTGCACGTACTCGCTAATCGCTTCACGACCAATAAATAGGGTTTCATCTGAAGGTTGTAAATCAAGGTCTGACTTAATACGAGGTAAGGTATTTAATAATGCTTGGCGCTGCGTTAAAAAGTCATGCTCATGGGCTGTGCCATGTAAATGCTTAGCAACAAAATCAACAACCAACGCGCTGTGATGAGTGTAAAGTGTAGACGGTAAGTAATGTTTTCCTTGCTCTAGCGGTACTAATTGAACATTACCCTCGCTCATTACACCCATAGCACAATTAGAACTACCGTAATCAAAACCTACAAACATACTTCACCACACATTACCAAAAAGGCCGCGCAATTTAGCACACTTTGTAAAATTTATAAATGTTATAAACTATCTCTGACCCGTAAAAAACTGGCAAAACGCGGTAACCCATTTTTTGTTAAGCCATGAAATCGGTACGTTACAGTACTACCAATCTCCGGTGGTATGGAGCGCTGTGCATCATTAAACCCAGTACCAATAGAAAATACCTGCCCCTGCGCTGTTTTTACCCTTAATGCCCCTAACATACCTTGATATTTACCTTTGCCTGGTAAGTGCGCAATTACAACCGCTTCTGCATCTAAATAAGGTTTTAATTTTAGTAATGCATTACTTCTTCCATTGCTGTGCTTCGCGCTGGCCAAATGAAGCATTACGCCCTCGCCGCCCTGCTTAGTTATGTTCTCAAAATACTCTGTAAGTTGCTCATTATTTGTAAAGCTATATTGAACTACAGCACTAATGTGCGGCGAGTTTAGGCTAGTAATAAGCTCATTATAGTTTTTATAGCGAGTGCTAAAAGGCAGATTTTTATCTGGCATATCAAATACTTTATAAGTAATAGTTTGCCAATCATGATTATTAGGTTTTTTAGTTCTGACTATGCCACTAAGCGCAGAAAAGTGCTCACGTTTAGTCCACAGCTCACCATCAAGCCATACATTTGGCAATGGCGCTGTAAACCAACTTGGCGCATTGATAATATTACCCTTACGAGTGACAAACTGCGTGCCGGTCCAGATAGCTCTTACGCCATCATATTTTTCACTGACTAAATATTTACTTACATCATAATGCTTCGTTTCGTCATATACTTTAGCCAGTAAAACAGACGGTTGTGCTGCACTTATGCATTGCGTAAAAAGTACAATAACAATTAAAAGCAGGTGTTTAATAGTAAACATTGGCGCATCCAAGCACGTAAAAGTTGGCTTAAACTATAGTTGAGATTGCGCCCATTGCCAAAACTCATCTAAGTTGCTCATTTGATAGGTAGCTTGGCTAAAGTCGTGATCTTTAGTATGGCTATTGGCAATGGCTACAACACGTAACAAAGCATTATTAGCAGCTGTTACCCCTGTGTAAGTATCCTCAACAGCAATTGCATTGCCAGGTTGTATATTTATCTGCTCAAGTGCCAGTAAATACGGATCCCCTGCAGGTTTAGGATTAGTTACATCATCTTTTGTAACCACCGTATCAAACAGCTCATAAAACCCTAAGCCTTTCAGTATTGGCATAGCTTCACTTTTAGCACTGCCTGTTACTAGCGCCATTTTTAAGCCACTCGCTTTTACAGCTTTCAATGTTTGCTCTGTAAATGGCATCAGTGGCGGTAAATGTGTTACTACATATTCACCAAATAAACGGTATTTTTCATCTGCTAAAAACTGTGCACTTACCGATAAGTTATGCTCTTGCTTAATTTCAATTGCGGCTTCTAAAGTGGGCCGTCCCGAAAAGCGCTGACAAAAATCATTTTCTAAATAACTAACACCGTAGGGTTTAAGTAATTTACTCCAGCATACAAAGTGCATGCTTTCTGAATCAACTAATGTGCCATCCATATCAAATAATATTGCTTTTAAAGTCATCCTCATTCCTTATTTAACTTGTGCTAAATTTTGACAATAAAAAAGGCGCCTTAAGCACCTTTTATATAAATACAGTTATTGCGTTAAGCCTGCTGGCGGCTCACCCGTTGCTTCCTCACCCGTTTCAACATCAACAAGCTCGTAGCCACGCGTTTTACGTACAACTTTAAGTACTGGTTTATCAAATGCAGTTTTTAAACGCTCAGAGTCATCTTTCAACTCATCTAAGGTTGTTCCAAAAGGGGCTGCGCCAGTTTCTGACCAGTTAGTTACTTTACCATTTAGGTTATATTCTACTTCATGTATTTGATATTGCGCTGCTTCGTCTTTCGTTGCTTCACAAAAAATTACACGGTAATTCCAAAATCCAGCCATCTTTTTATCTCTTTAAATTAATTAACGCTACTTTACCAGCTTTATAAAAACATAAAAGCCTGCACAAGGCAGGCTTTTAAAAATTAATATAATTTAAGGTTATCTCTAGAAGAAGTTAACTTTAAATTCAGCACCAACATAACGCTCTTCGTTAACAATACCTGTATTGTTATTGAAATCTACAGCGCCAATAACTTGTTGCTCGTCAAATAAGTTACGAACAAACGCAGCAACTTCGTATTCGTAATCGCCTTCAGACCATGTGTAACCTGTACGAAGACCTGTTTCAATAAGCTCTTTACCTTCAAACTCTACTGATTCGTAAAGGAACATATTGATTTTACTACGATAAGAAATATCACCGCTTGCGAAGAAGTTACCATCGGCAAGTTCTTTAGTGTAGCGAAGCGTAAAATTAGAGATCCACTCAGGAGCATGCGGTAAGCTATTACCATCAAGTACAGCAAAGCCTGAATTATTAATTGGATCAGTCACGTTTAATGTGTCACGGTCAGGTACTGGTATTGATATACTGTCATCTTTTATTTCGGTTTTATTGTAGCTTAAGTTAAATGTTGCATTAAACTCATCACTTAGTACCCACTGTGTGTCTAGCTCGAAGCCGTAGCCCGTTGTTTTGTCTGCATTGATTAAGCTACTAGAATTAGTGTCACCACCTACAGCAGTCAATTGTTGATCGCTCATTGTGTAGTAGAACACAGTTGCATTAACGCGACCTTGTCCGTCTAACACGTCTGATTTAATACCCGTTTCGTACGATGTTACTGTTTCTGATTCAGCTGTTGTTACTTTTTCACTGAACAAAATACGCCCTTGTAAGCTTGGTGCACGGAATGTGTTTGCTACACGTCCGTACCAGTTAACTTCATCGTTTACTTTGTAGTTTGCAGAGAAATCCCAACTTACATGGCTATCGCTTACGTTTTCAGGAATAGTTTTTGGACCAGCGCCAATTGGGCTAAGTGTACGATCAGCTACAAAATCTTTGTCATCATCTGAATAACGAAGTCCCGCTGTTACTTTTAAATCATCAGATACGACATAATCTACAGAGCCAAATACTGCCCATGCTGTTGTATCTTGTTGCTGCTCAACATAACCGTTTAATACACCATTATCAGCGGTGTTGTAATTAAAGTTTTCAATTGTCAGCTCTTCATCAAAGTAAAATACACCTACTTGATAATTTAAATCACCATCAAAGTTACTAGATAAACGTAGTTCTTGCGTTAACTGGTCGTGATCTGGAATACCATCGGCACTTTCAGCCTCAAATGGGACAAAACCTGGACCATTATCTTGTCCACAAAAACCACAACCATAACCGCCGTCGACGTCAGCGCGAGAATAAATTTCAGCACTTTCCCATGCAGAAATAGAAGTGATTGTGTGGTTTTCAAGTTCCCACTCAAGCTTTAAGCTTGCACCTTCCGATTCTACTTGTTGAGTAGAGCGAGATGCCGCATCTTGATAAACAACATCATTTTCGTAGTTATCTACTAGCTCATTAGTACCCGCTTTAATTACATTTGCACGAAAGGCAATTGGTGAGCCATCTAAGTCACGTGTGTGATAGTTTAATAAAGCAGTAAAATCATCGCCTTCATATAAAAACTGAACGCGTGCCGCTTTTTCAGTGTAACCACCTTGCTCATCTTTAGCTTCAAAGCCTGGAGCTTGGTTATCAATGTAATCGTCTTTGTCTTGCCATAATAATGAAACACGAGCAGATAAACGGTCAGTTAAAGCACCACCTACAGCACCACTTGTATCTACAGCACCACGGCTACCGTATGAAACAGAGCCATATCCATCAAATTCTTGGCTTGGTTTAACAGTATCAAACTTAACAAGGCCAGCTGGCGTGTTACGGCCAAATAGCGTTCCTTGAGGACCACGTAATACTTCTACGCGTTCAACATCAAATACTGGGAAACCTTTTAAAATTGCATTTTCTTGAACTACTTCATCAACAACAAGTGATACTGGTTGTGATGCATTCAAATCGAAATCGGTATTACCTAAACCACGAACGTAAAAGCGTGGGAATGAACGACCAAATGAAGACTCAATAGATAAACTTGGAATTTTCGCATTTAAAAAGCGAATATCCATACCTGCAGAGCTATATGCATCAAGGTTATCACCTTGTAATGCAGATACTGCTACAGGTACTTCTTGTGCATTTTCTACGCGTTTACGGGCGGTAACTTGAATAACTTCTAGTTGATTGCTTTTTTTAGCCGTTTCTTCTTCAGCGGCGAATGCTGAAATAGATGTGCCAGCAGCAGATAGTAGTGCAGCGTTAATAATTGTCGCTATTGCAGATTTCTTTAATGATTTCATGTCGGGTATTAACCTTTAGTATGCACTCTTGTTCAACGGTTTTTTGTGTTGCGCAATGTATTCATTGCGGGCTCGTACAATTTTTCGCGACTTGCTATATGGCGCGCGGACCTCATCACCGAGAGTACAAAACGGAGTAACAAGGCTGAACGAACGATTAAGATTATACCATTGTGTAATAATTTTACTGCATAAATATGAACATAAATGGAAACTTTTTTGCAACATTTAACTACAAGATTACGTGTTTTTATCAATATTTAGATGCAAAAACCTAATAATGAGGACATATGTCCTTTATTGAAGATCGCGAAGTAAAGTAGGAAAAATGGATTGCTTTACATATTAACCCAAAATAGAAACGTTGTGGTTACTCATAAAAAAGTCACCCGCAAGCGACTTTTTTTATTAGAACTACGACCTTTTAAAAGCAATTTCACCATCTATATGAATATCGCGCTGTGGAAACGCAATCACTACATCATGCTCTTCAAATACAGCATAAATACTAAAACGAATATCACTGCGCACTTTTCTAAGCATGGTTTCAGACTCGGCGCATACCCAAAAAATAGCATTAAATACAAGCGAGCTATCTGCAAAGTCATCAAATAACACTGATGACTTTGGATTAACCAATATTGCATCATGATCATCAAGCACTTGCTGGATAAGTTTTTTAACCAGTATAACGTCTGAACCATACGCAACGCCGACACTGACCGATGAGCGTGCATTGCCATCAATCAGCGTCCAGTTTGTTACTGTATTTTCGAGCAATTGAGAATTAGGTATAAGCATATGTACGCCGTCATTTCGGCGAATACGTGTAGAACGCGTATTAATAGTTTCAACTACGCCCTTTGCGTTACCTACCTCTAAAAAGTCACCAATGCGAATTGGACGTTCCCACATCAATATCCAACCGCTGATAAAGTTATTAATAATGTTTTGTGCACCAAAACCTACACCAATAGCAATCGCACCGGATACAAAAGCAAATGCCGTAAGCGGGATGCTGAGCACTTCAAGCGATGTAAAAATTAAAATTGCGATACTTAAAATAAAGTAAATACGAGTAAACAAATGCACTGCATCTTGGCTTATTTTTTTAGCGAGTAATGTTTTTTTTATAAGCTTGCCAATACGTGTGACTACAAACCACATAGCAAACAATATAAGTGGCACTTGAATTACTTTTGCTACCGTAATATTCACATCGTTATAAGTGAATATTACAAAGGCTAAGTATTGATTAATTTGTTCGAGGGTCATAAGTGTTCCCAATATCTTTTTTGATTGTTATTTGTTCACTAAAAATAAGTGTGGTTCAGTTTTCGCTAAGCTTAGCACGTCATAATATAACTAAAACGCCAAGTTAATAAGTTCAATATGAATTTTATAAACAATTTATTAACTCTTTATTGCACCGAGTGCTATATAAATAGTGTACAAGCACTGGAGATCACATATGACACAACTTACTCTAAATCAAAGACTCGCTACTTTGCAGCCGCAGGTAGATTTAAAATTGTTTGAAAGCAGCCTAGATTACCGAAATAAAGTTTTGTGCTTGCTGGCCGAACAAGAGCAAACTCTAGCAACTATTAATAAAGAGTTTGGGCAGCAATCTAATAGCTTTGGCTCAGAGAAAAAATTTGTTTTAGGTTATAACTAACCCCCTCTCAAGCACACAATCGTATAATTAAGTAGCTTTAACGTTTGATTTTAGAGCTACTTTTACCCACCTTAATACTAATTATTAGCTAATTTGCGTTCAAATCCCCCTTAATACCGATAAACTTTATTGTATAAACCCACAAATTTGATAAGTTAACTAGGTTTTTCGACTCGCAAAGCCTATTTCGGCTAATCTTTTTATGGAGTTATTATGCGTAAAACCCTGATCGCCACTACTATTGCTAGTGCCCTAATCCTATCGGCTTGTTCTTCTAACGAACCTCAAGACATGGCAAAAGAGAGCGCAGCACAAGTGCAAGACATGAACGCAAACAATGTTTTATTCAAACCAAGCCCATTACAATACATGGCACCTGAGTTTGATAAGTTTGGTACAAAAGACTACGAAGCCGGCTTTGATGCTGGTATTGCTCAGCATACTGCGCAAATACAAGCTATTGCTAACAACCCAGCTCTTGCAACTTTTAAAAATACATTAGTTGAAATGGAAATGTCTGGCGAGCTACTAAATCGTGTATCAGCTGCTTTTTATAACCTTTCAGGTTTGATTTCTGATGACGAATACCAACGTATAAGTAAAAAAATGGCGCCGGTATTATCTGCTCACTCTGACGACATTTACTTAAATGGTGCATTATTCAAGCGCGTACAAACTATTTACGACAACAAAGACTCGCTTAATGCTGAAGATCAACGCCTTGTGGATTTTTACTATAAGCAATTTGTAAAAGCAGGCGCTAAATTAAATGACGCTGAAAAAGCAAAAATGCGTGAAATCAACTCACAACTTGCAGAGCTTTCTACTGCGTTTTCTCAAAACATTTTAAAATCGTTTAAAGAAGATGTCATTGTAGTTACCGATAAATCTAAACTTGCTGGCCTTTCTGAAGGTGAAATTGCAGGTCTTGCGGCCGCCGCTAAAAAAGCAGGTAAAGACGGCTACATGATCACGCTAGTAAATACGACTCAACAGCCAATTTTATCAAGCCTTGAAAACCGCGACCTACGTGAGCAAATATTTAAAGCCTCTGCTAACCGTGCAGCAAAAACTAACGGCCCAATTATTATTGAAGAAACAAACCTACGCGCTCAAAAAGCAGAGCTACTAGGGTTTAAAGATTGGGCATCGTATGTAATGACTTCGCGTATGGCACAAACAACTGACAACGTGTACGGCATTTTAGATGACCTAGCACCAAAAGCAGTTGAAAAAGCTAAAATTGAAGCAGCTGCTATTCAAAAAGTAATTAACGATTCAGGTGAAAGCTTTGAGCTTAAACCATGGGATTGGGCTTTTTACGCAGAAAAAGTACGTGCTGAAAAGTACGACTTAGATCCTGCCCTTGTTAAGCCTTACTTTGAAATGGATTCTGTAATTCACGATGGTTTATTCTTTGCAATGAACAAGCTATACGGTATTACATTTAAAGAGCGTAAAGACTTACCGGTTTATCATGAAGATGTTACAGCCTACGAAGTATTCAACGCTGACGGCAGCGCCATCGGTTTATTTTACCTAGACCCATACGCACGTGAAGGTAAGCGTGGCGGTGCATGGATGAGCGCTTACGTAAGTCAAAGCGGCTTAAAAGGCACTAAACCTGTAATTTACAATGCCCAAAACATTCCAAAACCTGCTGCAGGCGAGCCAACGTTAATGACGTTTGACGAAGTGTCAACTATGTTCCATGAGTTTGGTCATGCGGCGCACGGTTTATTCTCTGACGTTAAATACCCAAGCTTAGCAGGTACTGCTACAGCGCGTGACTTTGTTGAGTTTCCGTCGCAAGCGAATGAAGATTGGATGATTGAACCTACGGTACTTGCTAACTACGCCAAACACTACAAAACAGGTGAGCCAATTCCACAAGCTTTACTTGATAAAGTACTTGCATCGCAAAAATTCAACCAAGGTTTTGGTACCACTGAATATTTAGCAGCTGCTTTACTTGATATGGAATGGCACTCGTTTGGCTCAGATAAAAAAATTACTGATGTTCAAAAGTTTGAAAGCGATGCGCTAAAAGCACACGGTATTGATTACTACCCTGTACCACCGCGTTATAAATCAAACTACTTTAGCCATACATTTGCCGGTGGTTACTCTGCGGGTTACTACGCATACCTTTGGACTGAAGTATTTGCAGCCGATGCCTTTGCACACATGGAAAACAACGGCGGCTTAACACGTAAAAATGGTGATAAGTTCCGTAAAGAAATCCTATCTAAAGGTAACAGCCGCGACTTAATGCAAAGCTACATTGAGTTTAGAGGTCAAAAACCAACTACCGACGCATTACTTAAGCGCCGTGGTTTAGTTGAGTAAATAACTTAATTTATTAAGCTCACTTTTATAAAAGCCCGCTTGCGGGCTTTTATTGTTTATACCCTCACATATAACAGATAAACTTAGCTCAATATTTATTAAAAGATGATGGTTATGCAGTACTTATTTGCAGTCACTTTGCTTTGGGCGTTTTCGTTTAGTTTAATTGGTGTGTATTTAGCAGGCCAAGTTGACGCTTGGTTTAGCGTATTAATACGCATAGCACTGGCAACACTGATTTTTTTACCTTTTTTAAAGCTCAAACAAACGCCTAAACCTTTAGCCTTAAAGCTTATGCTGATTGGCGCTATACAACTTGGTGTTATGTATAGCTTTTACTACCACTCATTTTTATTTTTAACCGTTCCCGAAGTGCTGCTATTTACTGTAATGACTCCTTTGTACATTACCCTGCTAAATGATGTATTGAACAGACGCTTTAACCCACGCTTTTTTATAGTCGCACTTATTGCTGTAATCGGTGCAATTACTATTCGTTACGAAAACCTAAATAGCGATTTCATAATCGGCTTATTAATCGTTCAAGGGGCGAATATAAGTTTCGCTGTAGGCCAAGTTACCTACAAACGCTTAATGAATAACAATCAGCTTGATGACAAAGCCGTATTTGGATGGTTTTTTATAGGCGCACTTATTATTGCCACAATTTGCTATGCATTATTTGGTAACTCAAACAAATTACCAACCACTTTCACACAGTGGGGCATACTAATTTATTTAGGGTTGGTTGCATCAGGACTTGGTTACTTTATGTGGAATAAAGGCGCAACCCTTGTCAACGTAGGTGCTTTGGCAGTTATGAATAACTTGCTTATTCCAGCTGGGATTATAATTAACGTGCTGATCTGGAACAGAGATGCCGATATAGTTCGGTTAAGTATTGGGGCTGCTATAATGTTAGGTGCATTATTGGTCAATCAAATGCTTAATAAAAAAGTAAATTAATAAGCTTGTAGAAAAATTGTCATTAATAATCATTAAGGTAGTACAAATTTTACTTTTTAAGGATAAACAATGAAACGTATTACCTTACTTACAAGCTGTATATTGTTAGCCACACTTGCAGGCTGCGACGATGATGTAGAAATAGTAGAAAAAGAAGTGGTTGTTACCAACACCGAAGTGGAAATTGTTGAAGTACCTACGCCCATTGTTGTAGAGGTTGCTGAAGGAGTAAATATTCAGCTAGGGACTCGCCCTGACTATTTAATTAACGATATGGCGCAAAGCACACTAAAAACAAAATTAGAGTCATGCAGCGAAGGTCCTTTTTACCGCACCGATTTTTCTATTGGTCATCGCGGTGCATCAATGCAATACCCCGAACACACTAAAGAAGCCTACATTGCGGCAGCGAGAATGGGCGCTGGCATTGTTGAATGCGATGTTACATTTACAAACGACAAAGAGCTTGTTTGTCGCCACTCTCAATGCGATTTGCATACCACAACTAATATTTTAGCCATTCCTGAACTTGCAGCTAAATGCAGTGTGCCATTTACACCAGCCAACCCTGCTAATGGTATTGCCGCTTCTGCAAAATGTTGTACCAGCGATATAAGCTTAGCGGAGTTTTTAACCCTTGAAGGTAAAATGGATGGTGCAAACACTAATGCAACGACCGTAGCCGATTACATGGATGGCACACCAAGTTGGCGCACTGATTTATATGCCACCAACGGCACATTGATGACCCATAAACAAAGCATTGCACTGTTTAATGAGCTAGGTGTAAAAATGACACCAGAGCTAAAATCGCCACAAGTAAGTATGCCATTTGATGGAATGACGCAAGAACAATATGCGCAAAAAATGCTAGACGAGTACACGCAAATGGGTGTGCCAGCCTCAAAAGTTTATCCGCAATCATTTAACCTTGAAGACGTAAAATACTGGATTAACAATAACCCTGACTTTGCAGATAAAAGCGTTTACCTAGATGGACGTGACAGTGAAGCCGGATTTGATCCAAGTAACCCACAAACATGGCAACCGGGTATGGATGAGTTAGTGGCTGATGGGGTGAAAATTTTAGCTCCTCCAATTTGGATGATGCTAACAATAGATAACGAAAGTAATATTGTGCCATCGCAATACGCTATTGACGCAAAAGCAGCAGGTTTAAAGCTTATTGCATGGAGCCTTGAGCGCTCGGGCCCGCTTAATGAAGGTGGAGGTTATTACTATCAATCAATTGCTGATGTTATAGATAACGATGGCGACATGATGACAGTAGTCGACGTACTCGCAAAGGACGTGGGGGTAATGGGTATTTTTTCAGATTGGCCGGCTACGGTAAGTTACTACGCTAGTTGTAATAAAATGCCTGCAAGTATTTAATACCAATCTGCTTATATATGGGGTCTATTTAACGTTGAGAAAATTACGCTAGAACTAGGCAAAAATTTTTTTATCTAGTTGTTCTAAATAAAAAATTTTTAACGACGTTGTAGTGAAATTTAATTCGTTAAATTGATCAAAGATTTATGCAGGTTGGTATAAATACTCAACGACAAAAGTCGTATATTTTATCGCGCTCAGTTACCATATCAGCATATATAATTTTATTTTACTGAGCGCTTTTTATGATAATCCAACAACATAATGCTGACTTGCCAACACCGACAGGTTTAATGCGAACAACTGTATATCGCCCTCAAGCGCAAGGACAGTTCCCTGCTATCATTTTTTATTCTGAAATATTTCAGCAAACTGCCCCCATCGCACGCAGCGCAGCTATTTTAGCAAGCCATGGCTTTGTAGTGTTAGTGCCTGAAGTGTTTCATGAGTTAAACCCTATAGGCACTGTGCTTGCTTATGATGATACAGGTAAAGACAAAGGCAATGCCGACAAGTGGGCAAAGCCACTTGAGCACCACGACAGTGACACACAAACTATGATCGACTTCATTAGATTACAAAGCTATTGCACAGGCTCCGTCGGCGCAATGGGCGTATGTATTGGCGGTCACTTAGCTTACAGAGCGGCACTAAATCCTGAAATTAATGCGGCTTTTTGTTTATACGCAACTGATATTCACAGCAATACATTACCTGCGCAACCTGGAAATAACTCATTCGAGCGTATGGCTGATATACAAGGCGAAATTCACTTTATATGGGGCAAACAAGACCCGCATGTGCCAAAAGAAGGCCGCGCTAAAATATACCAGCAATGCGTAAGCACAGGCATCAATTACCAGTGGCAGGAAGTTAACGCACAGCATGCCTTTATGCGTGATGAAGGTGAGCGATACGATGCAGCCCTTGCGATAAATATGTATCAACAAGCGGTGGCATTATTTAGCCGAACTTTATAAATCCTGTAAAAACTACTCATTAAGTACTTTTCAGCATACCTAAAGCGGTATGCTGTTTTACAAAGTATGCTTTTAAGTAATCAATAAACAATCGTAGCTTTTTAGAGCCCGCAGCCCCTGGCGGAAATACCCCGTAAAGCTCAATATCTTTGCTTTTATAATCATCTAATATTATTTCAAGCAGTCCAGCTTGCACTTTTGGCCACGCATCGTAAAGCGGAATACGCCCAATGCCATGCCCTGCTTCAACAAAAGCAGTACGAGCAGCGGCATTATTGGTGCTTAAGGCGCCTTGCATTGTAATATCGTGTTTTTTGCCATCTTTTTGAAGTGTTAATGTTTTACTGCCCAATTGATAAACGACCCATTGGTGCTCTGCTAGCTCTAAAGGCGTTTTAGGTTTACCAAAATGTGCAAAGTATTCCGGCGCGCCACAAATACAAGTGCTCATTGTAGTCAGCTTGGTTGCCTGCAAGTTGGAGTCACTCAGTGCCACGCCCCTAATTGCAAAATCAAACCCATTTTTAATAATATCAACCACATCGTCAGTAAGCTGTAAGTCTATTTGAATTTTAGGGTATTGGCGCTTAAACGTATTTATTGCAGGCACAATTAACTGCATTCCCACATTTACTGGGCAACTAATTTTAAGTAAACCTTGTGGCTCGCTCTTTATATTTTCTATTTGCTGATTAGCCGCATTAGCTTGTTCGGTAATTATTCTACAACGCTCATAATAAGCAATGCCTGCTTCAGTGAGCGCCATGGTACGGGTTGAGCGATTTAATAAAGTAACTTCAAGCTGCGTTTCTAATTTTTTTAAATGATAACTTGCAACTGCTCGCGTAAGCCCTAGCTGTTTGGCAGCAGCGGTTAAGCTGCCCTGCTCTACAATTTGTGCAAATACAACCATGCTCTTTAACTGCTCAAACGACACTTTCATAAATGCTCCGTAGTGTGTTTTAAATTCAACCTTTTTATTGTATCAATTATTAAACCAATAAAGTTAAATTTATCATCGTTGTTTAAAGCAGTGTTAGTGCATATAGTAATTGGTAAGCAAGATAAACTAATTCAAATCATCAGAAGGAATATATTCAATGTCTAAAAAAATACTTATGGTTCTTACATCTCACGCAGAACTTGGTAACACTGGCGAAAAAACAGGTTTTTGGGTAGAAGAATTTGCAGCCCCTTATTACGCATTTGTTGATGCAGGCGTTGAAGTAACATTAGCGTCTCCAGCTGGCGGCCAACCACCCATTGATCCGACAAGTACACTTGCCGATTTTCAAACAGATGCAACAAAACGTTACGACGCAGACAGCGCGGCGCAAACATTAATGGCAAACACTAAAGTGTTGAGTGAAGTTAAATCTAGCGATTTTGACGCTGTATTTTACCCAGGCGGTCACGGTCCATTATGGGACTTGGTTGACAACACAGATTCAATTTCACTTATCGAAAGCTTTGTAAAAGAGCAAAAACCTGTTGCTGCGGTATGCCATGCAAGTGCTGCATTTTTAAATGTTAAAGATGCCGATGGCAATGCACTAGTAGCGGGTAAAAAAGTAACTGGTTTTACTAACTCTGAAGAAGCTGCAGTGCAACTTACCGATATCGTGCCATTTTTAGTTGAAGACGAGCTAATTAAAAAAGGTGGCGATTATCAAAAAACTGACGACTGGGGTGTATTAGCACTAGAAGACGGTTTAGTAATTACCGGCCAAAACCCAGCAAGCTCTGAACTAGCTGCAAAAAAACTATTAACTAAATTAGGTTAATAGTGAGTAATAATTAAAATTAAGCACAGCATTTTATGCTGTGCTTTTTTAATTGCTTTTCATTAGCAAATACAATTCCTATACTGGCAACTCTTAAAGTCAATTAGGGCGATTATATGGCAACCAAGCCAACCACACTGTCATTACTAACTAGTACCCGTTTCGCAATATTTAGTATTGTTGTTATTTGCTTCGTACTACAAGTGATCAATAGTCTACCTGGCATAAATATTAATGGTTTAGGCATATATCCACGCAGTATCCAAGGATTAATTGGCATACTATGCGCACCTTTTTTACATGGTAGCTGGTGGCACTTTGCCAGTAATATGATCCCATTTGTAGTATTAAGTTGGCTAATTTGCCAGTACAGCGTAAAACGTTTTTATAACGTATTTATTTTTACCGCTCTAATCGGTGGACTTTTAGTTTGGGCATTTGGGCGCAGTAACATACATGTTGGTTTAAGCGGTGTTATATATGGTTTATGGTGCTTTATTCTATGCTACGGCTTAGTAAGACGCTCATTAAAATCAATTATAATTGCAGTTGTAGTGGCTATACTTTATAGCGGTTTTATATGGGGTGTTTTACCTCAGCGCTATCATGTATCGTTTGAAAGCCATTTATTTGGAGCGCTAAGCGGGTTGTTTTTAGGTTATAGATTAGCAAAAGCCGATAAATTAAAAGGTTGGTAAATTAAATATTTAGGGCCTTTAATTAATTTTTTATGGCCACATTTATGAGTAAGTATTAAACATTTCCATTTAACATTGAGGTTATTTATGAGTGATCAAAACGAATACACGCCACCAAAAGTATGGACGTGGGAAAGTGAAAGTGGCGGTAAATTTGCCAGCATTAACCGCCCAATTGCAGGCGCGACTCATGACAAAACTCTACCTATTGGCGAGCACGCATTTCAGCTTTATTCTCTTGCTACGCCAAATGGCCAAAAAGCTACAATCATGTTTGAAGAGCTTTTACAGCTTGGTTGCACCGATGCAGACTATGACGCATATTTAATAAACATAGGTGATGGCGATCAGTTTGGATCTGACTTTGTTGATATTAATCCAAACTCAAAAATCCCAGCGCTAATGGATCATTCAACCACACCACCTACTCGCATCTTTGAATCAGGTTCTATTTTACAGTATTTGGCTGAAAAATTTGATGTACTCATCCCTAAGGATTTAAAAGCTAAAACGCAGTGTCGTAACTGGCTATTTTGGCAAATGGGCTCAGCGCCATACTTAGGTGGTGGGTTTGGTCACTTTTATAGTTACGCACCAAGTAAAATGCAATACCCTATTGATCGTTTTACCATGGAAACTAAACGCCAACTTGACGTGTTAAATCGTCATTTAAGCGAAAATGAATACATGGCGGGTGATGAATACTCAATTGCCGATATTGCAATTTGGCCTTGGTATGGCTCGCTTGTTTTAGGCGACTTATATGATGCAGCTGAATTTTTAGATGTTGCCTCATACACTCATGTTGTTCGTTGGGCAAAACAAGTTGCTGATCGCCCTGCTGTAAAGCGCGGCCGCCGCGTAAATCGCACATGGGGCCCTGAAGAAGATCAAATGGCAGAGCGCCATAACGATAGTGATTTCGAAGGTTAAATCTACTAAACAGCAAGTAAAGTCGTTAACACTTTAACCTGCTTAATAATTTTAAGGCTCATAATGATTATTTATTATGAGCCTTTTTACTGTGCTAGCTTTTTTTTTTGCTTTCATAAACTATATTTATTCTTATACTCAGGATTAGAGCCTAACTAATCGATGTTTAATACGCTTTTGTTCATCTGAAATATTTGCTGTATTTCTTGAACGTTTCTCCATCGCTAGTTGGAGTGACTTTTGTATAAGGTTTTACTTAGTGCCATATAAAAATCTAAATAGTGAAGAACGCAGAGAAACCGTTAAAATTTTATACTCTAATGCCATCTCTGGCATTGCCATTTCGACTGTAGTCAGTTTTATATTAGTGTTTGCTTTTGATTTAAATAACCAGAAAATATCCTACGAAAAAAGTATTTGGCTAAGCATTATGGTTGTCTTATTAGCAGCTCGCGCTATTGATGTAATGTGGTTTTATAAAACCAAAAAGGATAGCCCGTTATTTAATGCTGACACATACTCAAAAAGATTTTCAACCGGGTGTATTTTAACTGCGCTATCGTGGTGTGGGTATGCACTTTGGTTTCATAGCACCTCATCAGCAATAGAGACGACAACCACGATTGCTATTTTATCGGCATTTGCAGGAGGCTCTGCAAATCTGCTTTCAGGAAGTCGAGTAACCGCTGTACTCTATAGCATTATTTTACTGGCGCCCTACTCTTTTTTATTAACCTTTTCTAACGAAAACTACAACTCTGTCCTCGGTATTTTAGGCCTAGCATTTACTGCTATTATGGTGGCTTCATCGTACAAATCAGCCACATTTACACACAGCGCAATCAAGCTCAAAAACCAAAACAGAGAGCTGCTTAATGAAATGGAAAACAAGGTAGAGCAACGCACTGAAGAAATTTACCACCTGTCTAATACCGATCCACTTACAAATCTATTAAACCGAACCGCATTTTTAAAAAATGCAAACAGACAACTAGCAGACAACCCTCAAGAACCCTTTGCTTTATTATTCGTAGATTTAGATGGATTTAAACAAATAAATGATTCGTTGGGTCATAAAGTAGGCGATAAAGTATTAAAAGAAATAGCACGAAGAATTAGTAATGTATGCAATCAACAGCTTTTTAAATGCCGATGGGGCGGGGATGAGTTTTTAATTTTAGCAACGTATCAAAAACAAGCTGAGCTTATCGAGTTTGCAGATAAAGTACTTCAAAGCATTGGTGCCGAGCATGAAACATATAAATATCAAAAATGGGTATCTGCAACTATTGGTATTGCCATGTATCCTGAGCACGGGAGTGATTTTAATACTTTAATTCGCTCTGCTGATACTGCAATGTATCACCAAAAACGCATCGCGAAAGGCAATATCAATATTTATAACGATTCACTCAAATTAATACAAGAAAGAGAGTATCTTTTGAGTCAACGCCTAGCCAGTGCCATAGAAGAAAATAGTTTAAGGCTAGTATTTCAACCAATTGTTGATAGCAAAACCTCAAAAGTAACCTCTTTTGAATCATTATTACGCTGGCAACTAGATGGTGAAAATATTTTCCCTGATGAATTTATAGCTATTGCCGAGCAATACGGTTTAATAACCGAGTTAGGTATTTGGGTAATAGAACAGGCATGTATACAAGCAACAAAATTAAGTCACTTACAACCACAAATTGCTATAAGCGTAAACGTATCGGTTATTCAGCTACAAGATCCTGATTTTGTATCTAAGGTATTAAAAATAGTAAATCGCCACCAGGTAGAACCTAAAAACCTACACATAGAAATTACTGAGTCAGTATTTGCCGAGGATAAACTCACATTTTTGACAGCCGTTAAGGCACTACAAAAACAAGGCTTTTGTATTTCAATTGATGATTTTGGTACAGGCTACTCATCACTATCAAGCATGCTTGATATTGGTGTAGATATAGTAAAAATAGACAGAAGCTTTATTCAAAATATGGATAAAAGAGGGTTAAGTATTATTCATGCAATTGTACAAATGGCCTCTACTTTAGATTTTACTGTTGTTGCAGAAGGCGTTGAAACTATTGAGCAAGCAAACACACTCACTAAAATTGGTGTATCTCACCTACAAGGTTATTACTTTTCAAAACCGATGGAAGTAGATTTTGTAGATGCTTATTTAAATGAGCAAAATAAGCAATGTAGTTAACAACCAAGCACTTCTAAAAGCGCTTAGCTACCATATGAGTTATGTGCTACCTTTCTTGTTGGGCCTGTTTATTTTTTGAGGTTAAATTTGCAGCAGACTGTTTGGTATTTAAGCAAGGCAGAGCCTATGTAGTGTGGTTGTTAATCATACATAGTTGATAACGTAGTATTAATACCAAAATGCGCTGCCCAAAGGGTTCTGCCTAAGGAGATTGACTCTTTGTTACTAGATTACAAACCTCGCGCCACGATTAAATCGTCCTTAGATTGAACAAATTTCAATCTTTAAAAGTCAACAAGCCCTTCCTAAAACATAATCTTACAATTGCTTACACCCAGTACATAATAATTAGCGTAGGCTAAATATAATCCAACTTACATATGTATATTACGTTTAAACGAAAAAGCCCCAGCGCTGGATAGTACGTAAAATTATGCGCTGACGCTGCTTAAATAATAAAAATTTTAACGATACAACTAAATATAAAAAAGGAATTTGCATGATAAAACCACTTTGCTATTCACTCATCACTTTACTTACCCCCATAAGCGTTATAGCTCAAACAATGGCAATAAAAACAACGGATGAATTAGTATCAACCGATTCAGAGATTTTATTTGCATATAATAAAGAATTAAAACAATTAGAAGCCATCAATTTACTTACATCACTTAGTAGTGAACTTGCTTTACCAAAAAACGCCATCGGGTTTGATGTGGCAACACTTGCTAACATCATCGATAAACAAGCACTCGTACTAACAAGTGATGGCGTATATAAAGCCCAAGCAGGTAAACCAACATTGTTGTTTAATTATGAGTCGGTTCTAAATCAATTAAAAATAGATAAATTTGAAAAAGTAGACTTTGTTTTCGATGCTAACAACGACGGTCTAAGCGATATTTTTATCCCTGGATTAGCAAGCAGTACTTTATACATTCAAAATAAAGATGGCAGCTTTAAGCCTAACAAATTTAAACAAACGCCTAAGTATGAAGGCCGCTTTTCAGGAAAAGGGCTTTCTTTAGAAGTTAATATTAACAATAAACCTGTCGTTATCGATTTTAACCACGACGGATTAAACGACCTGGTTTTTTCAAATGACTTTGGAGCAGATGTACTACTTGCTAATTCAGAGGGCTTTGAGCAAAAGCTTACCTCAATTGATTTTAGCATTGAGCTCGGCGAGCTAAGCAATGGCGAGACCCGCAAAATAAAGCAAATTATTGATATTAATAACGACGGATTTCTAGATTTTACAACCAGACAGTTTAAGCCTACACAAGGTATGGATTCGTTAGATATAAAAATAGCACATACTTTGTACCTAGGGAGTGCTAAAGGTTTTACTAATACGCCCATTACCTTATTTGAAACAGAGGGCCCTAGTGAGTTATTGCTCAAAACTGATTTTAATAATGATGGCTTAATTGATTTACAAAAAATGGACTTAGATATTGGCTTAGGTACTATCGCATCTATGGCATTGGGCGGTGGCAGTACTGATGTAGATGTAGAAATGAATCTTTATAAGCAGCAACCCGACGGCTCATTTGCCAATAAATCGAGTATTGAACTTGATTTAGAAATGGAAGTGGGGATGAATGGCGATGAATCAGAACCGGCTCTCTATTTAGGTGACATTAACGGCGACAGCTATATTGATGCGGTATACAAATACAGAAAAAAAACGCTGTATATTTATTATGGAGAGCAAGACACACTGCTAAATGATAAACGCAAAAAATTAAAGCTAACGCTGCCTAAAAATAATAAAGATATTCTTCTGGTAGATATAAACCAAGACGGTAAAAAAGATTTTGTATTTAAATTTACCGAAGAAGATGGCACCAGCAAAATAGAAACACAGTTAAATTAAGCCAATAAAAAAGCCCAACAGAATTAACCGTTGGGCTTTGGACTTAAGACTTTCGAGTAACAGTCAGCTTTACTCTAAGTAATAACACCTAAGCAGTTACATTTAGCAGTGAATCGCCTTCACTTAAACCAAACTTCTCTTGCACTGATGCAAGGATTGATTCTTTATCTTCATCAGACAACTGGTTTGAATACTCAGTTAAGAGCTCATCTAAGTAGCTCACTACCTCGTCTGTATCGACTGATTCTAATGAGTTTTGTGGCGGTGGCGGCGGTCTTTGACCTTCTGCTCTTCCTGCATCACCAATGCTTTTAGCATCAAACTCGAGTTCGCCCATTAAATCAGCAAGCTCTTTTGTTGGTTCAATACCTTGTTCTTTAAATGCAGCTTGAATACTTTGCGCATCGTCGCTAGTTAAGTTTTCTGCATCAAACTGTGCAAGCGTTTCTTTAACAAAATCACTTTGCTCTGTTGTTAATTTTGCAGCTTGACTACTTTGTTGCGGCACAAAACTCACAGAGCTGCTGCCAATATTATTAATCATTTTAGTATCCTTTCAAAGTTCACGACGAGGTGGTTTATGATCGCTAAGCTCTTGTTCAGTAATTTCGCCATTACCATCGGCATCTATAGAATCAAAAATTGTTTGTGCATCACCGTGCGGCGGTTTTTTAGCACTAAACTCTTCAAAGCTAATTACGCCATCACCATCAGTATCAATAGTTGAAAAGTCAGGTTTTTCAGGAGGATTTTCACCGCCTCGAGCAGCTACATTAGCTGAAAAAGCAATAGATAATATTGCCACAGTGGCAAGAGTTGAAAAATGCTTCATAGTAATAACCTCGTATTTAAGAATTAAACTAAGATTACGCTTTAAAAACGCAAACAATGTGCAAATAATGAGGAAGTAATAAATTATTTTTAATAAAAACTGATGATTCAAAAAAAGTTCTGGTTGATTGCTTTGCAATCAATATATAAGCTAATAAAATAATACGATTAATTACTCTCTGGCAGTAGTGTTACTGCCCTTAATTCTCAAAGCTGATATACTGCTTGAGCCAATTAAACAAACAAATACAGAGCACTTTCATAAATAATGATTAATAACCAACCCTACTTAGCAGGCAATCTGTGAAAATACCTAAACGCCTACAACCTCTTGTTGATGATGGCCTTATTGACGAAGTAATAAGCCGACTAATGAGCGGTAAAGAAGCCGATGTATTTATTGTGCGTTGTGGTGAACATATTCGCTGTGCGAAAGTGTATAAAGATGCGGTTAAACGTAGTTTTAAAAAAGCGGCACAATATCAAGAAGGCCGAAAAGTGCGTGGTGGACGCCAAGCGCGTGCAATGGGTAAACGCTCTAGCTATGGCCGCCAATTAGAAGAAGAAATTTGGCAAAATGCCGAAGTTGATGCGTTATCTCGTTTAGCTGGCGTGGGTGTACGTGTTCCTGATACTTACTTTTGTATTGATGGCGTGCTGCTTATGGAGCTCGTCTCTGATGAAGATGGTAACGTGGCCCCTCAACTAGGACATGTCGTTTTTAGTGAAGAGCAAGCGATTGAGCAGTATAAACTTATGATACATTACATTAAGCTAATGCTTTGCGCAGGTATAATACACGGTGATTTATCTGAGTTTAATGTACTTGTAGATAATAACGGCCCTGTAATTATAGATTTACCGCAAGCCGTTAACGCTTCAGCAAATAACAGTGCACAAGCTATGTTTGCACGCGATGTAAATAACATACGCCGCTACTATGGTGAATTTGCGCCAAGCATACTAAAAACTCAATACGCTAAAGAAATGTGGGCACTATTTGAAGAGGCCAATTTAACGCCTAATTCAACGCTTACAGGTGAATTTGAAGACAGCAACGAACTTGCTGATGTAGATTCTATTCTTGATGAAATTCAAGCTGCCGAATACGAAGAGTTTGACCGTTTAGAGCGAATTAAAAATGCTGACGACGATGAGTAACTCATCGTCATAGCTCATTCCACCTTACTGTGGATGCACAAACCGGTAGCCAACCCCATAAACAGACTGGATAACACTTTCAGTTTGTGTCACTTCATCTAGTTTTTTACGCAACTTTTTAATATGGCTATCAATAGTACGATGGCTCACAATACGCTGATCGGCGTACATAGTGTCCATTAAGCTATCGCGCGAATAAATACGATTTGGGTTGTTAAACAAAGGTTTAAATAGTTGAAATTCAAAGTTCGTCAATTCTATACTGTTTGATCTATATTTTACGCTGTAGCTGCTCTCGTCAAGCTTCATTGTTGACTCTGTAACGTCACTTGCGTTATTTAATCGCCTTAAAATAGCTTTTACACGTGCCACCAGCTCAGCATAACTAAACGGCTTACAAATATAATCATCTGCACCTAATTCCAGCCCAAGCAGCCTATCTATTTCTTCTACTTTTGCCGATACCATAATAATAGGCACGTTTGAAAAGCGCCTGATTGCTTTACACAGTTCAATACCACTTTGACCTGGTAACATTATGTCTAGCAAGATTACACTCGGCCTGTTAATTTCAAGCCAAGGTAATACTTCATTCCCGTGATGTATTTGATGAGTAATAAAGTGATGGCTGCTTAAAAAGTCACTCATTAAGTTAGCTAGCTTTACTTCATCTTCCACAATTAGTATTTGTTCACTCATAGGCATCTCTGTAAGTAACCTCAACTTTATTTTTATAAACTAAATAGTTGGCAATCTAATAATAATAGCTAGGCCGCCTAAACTGGCTTTTTCTGCAGCTATTTCACCTTTATGACCTTTAACTATATGCTGGCAAATAGATAAACCTAAGCCAGAACCGCCCTCTTGGCGATTACGCGAACTATCTACTCGGTATAAATATTCAAATAAATGCGATAAATGCGACTGCTCTACACCGACACCATTATCTTCGATTATAAGCTCTAAATAAGTTTGCCCTTTAATGCTTATATTATTAGCCGTTAAAGAAATAGTTGTACATTGTGCATAGTGTACTGCGTTCATTAAAATATTATCGAGTAGCTGCAAAAGGCGTGTTTTATCTGCTTGTACAGTTATGTGTTTAGCGCTATTTAGTAGGTATATTTTTATATTATGTTGTTCAAGCACAACCTGATATTTTTGCTCAATAGTATTTAATAATAACGCCATATCAGTAGGTTGCATAGTGTAGTGCATACCTCCTAACTCTGCGCTATTGAGCATATGCAAGTCGTCTATTAAGCGTTTTAAATGCAAAGCTTCATCGTTAGCCGAACTTATATTTTTTGCGTTCGGTTCTCGTATACCAAGTAGCATAGCTTCAAGTTCACCGAGTAAAATACTCATTGGCGTCCTAAGCTCATGAGAAATATTAGCAAGCCAACGCTTACGTACTTGCTCATCTTTAGCGAGTGTAAATGCAAGCGTATTAAAATCTTCGCTCAACTGTCCTAGCTCGTCTTTTCGCTCAAGTTTGAGTTTGGTCTCGTAATTACCTTGCGTTAAGCGATGCATACCGTTAGCAATTTGCTTTACAGGGCTTACTAGGTGACGAGACAATAAAAAAGTAACCATTAATGTTAGCAATACCGCAGCTAAAGCAATAAACCATAAGTAGTTAGTTTGCTGCTGTAAAAAATCAAGCTCATAGCCATCAACCAAGCTATCTCTTTTAGAAACTGCTAAGTAACCCACTATTTTATCGTTAACAATAATTGGGGTTGTTATATATTTTAAATCGCTGAGGTATCTACCCACTACTCGCTGTTTATTTTCGTCAAGCAAAGCGTAGTGAGCAATATTTTCTGGCGGTGGGCGGCGATCTTCCTCTAAACGAATATGATCTGGCGGCGGTGGTCGCATCACTCGCCCACGCGGACCTGGGCCTTCTTGTGGCCTAGGCAAAAACTGGCTATTTTCTAATTGCGATTCAACACGTTTTCTAAAGCTTTCGCCATTGCCGACAACATGCTCCCATGAGGGTGTTTGTTCGTATTGCTTTGCAAATTGCACAACAAGTGGTTCAAGCGCTTTCACCTCTTTTGCATTAACAAAATCAATTACGCCTTGCCCTATGCTCCACTGTATAAGAACCACAAGCCCTGCAATAACACTAAAGGTAAAACTAAATAGTATTAAAAAAAGTTTATTATGAATTTTCATTAATGCGTGTTTTCAACCTCGCTAGGAAAGCTCTCAAATCGGTATGTTATAAACTCTTTGGTTTGGTCGTTAACATACAGCGTAGCAACTATTTTTTTACCTTGAGCGGTCCAATACATATGACCATGATTATTTAAAGTAACCGATACGGTATTTATACCAGTTTTAAATAAGTTAGCAGGTAAATGCAACGCTTGTCCGTAAATTCGCTGTATTTTAACCCCATTAATGTATAAATGAGCATGACCTTGTAAAAAACCGGTGTCTTGGTTTGTTGTCACGCCCATCATTTGTTGCATGTTCATCGTGCCCTCTGGCGGCACAGACAAATCATAACGCTGTGTATCTAAAATTAAGTTATAACCCGACATACTATCTTTTAATAACTTAAGGCTTAATGCCGGGATTGGCGTGTCATTTGGCACAGCTATAGGCATATGGCTATGATCCATCATTTCCTGCTGCGCAAAGAGCTTGAAGCTCAATAGCGCAGCAGTTGTTAGGATCAATGCGTATTTAAAATAACGCATAGTTACTCCTTACATTCCCGGTGGTGGACCCATTGTTTCGCCAGTATCACAGCGACCAATTGAATTAGCGGCTAATTGACCTTTAAAACGAGGCCCTATTTGATAAGGAAAAGAAGGCTGTAATTTACCATCACTGTCTAACGTTAGTGTTATATGGTAATGATAACCCTTGCCATCATTAGTATCGTGGCCGTTATGCTCATCTAATTGAGCACCGGTTACTGTTTTTTGCGCGTAGTAATAATCTTCAAAGTAATAACCATCGTCGGCATTCAATGTATTACCAGAGAGCGTCGTTACTTGTGCACCTATAGCAGGACCTGCATCACTTGTTTGTGTACCTTGGCTAACATCGTATTGATCAACTAAGGTACAGCTTCGCTCACCCTCAGTTCCACAACCCCCTTCACTTGTAGGTGCACCGTAATCTCGCATTTCCCAGCCACTTAATGCTAGTTGTCCGTTACTTTCATAAGGACCATAAAGCGGATAGCCATCAGCTGCAAACCCATAGATAGGTGAATGCGCATCGCCATCATCTTCAAGTAAATCAGCTAAGCAACTCGTATAAAAATGGTGATGATATTCACCGTTAGCAGCATGTCCGCCACACACATCAACATCATATTGCTCAGCAATGGGCGCTAATGTATACCAAATATTATTTCCGTAGCTCATACCATCGCCCCAGTTAAATATACTGGTGCCATTAACCATTAAGCCAACTGTACCTAAACCTGTTTCGCAAGTTTCAGCGTCAGATAAATCGGTAGGTGTTAGCGGAAAATACGCTTCAACCGCTTGTTCTGTTGGGCAACCCGGTCCTGGAGGCCAATAACCTGCACCGCCTGTGTCATCACAGTTTTCAGTGCTGCTGTTATAGCCAATATCTTCACCAAAGGAAATGGTTTGCCCTACTGCTGCAGAAGTTACACCGTTATAAAAATCGGTAGCTGCACGCGGGCGGTTATTTAACGCGTCTACTTGGTCTTGTGTAAGCGTTACATCATATTTAGGAATGTCAGTAGTTTGCACATACATGTATTCAACGTCAGCATCTTCCTCAGTAACGCTAACAACCTCAACTGATTGAACATCTTCAACCACTGCACCATTATTTTGTATGTATGTAGAAGTTGTATCGTTGTTAATTAACCAGCTGGTAAGTTTTGCACTATTATCAACTGTATCTGAGTCTGATGAAGCAATCACATTAACTATAACTGTATCTACAACGACATCGTTTGTGCCATCATCTGCAATGATCTCAAATACAAGTGCTTCATCGGTTAATACCTCTGGGGCAACAAACTCTGTAGACGTTGCAGTACTTGAAGATAAACTAACGCTAGTGCCTGATGTTTGCGACCAACTAACCGATACTTCACCGTCATCTTCAACCGTTGAACTTAAATAAACGGTATCGCCCGCATTAACAGTTTGGTCAATACCAGCATCAACCGTTGGAACACTATTACTGACTGTATCGCCGTCTGTTGCAGTACTTGTTGAATCGCTATTACATGCGCTTAAAGCGATACAAAGCGCACTTAACGCAAATAACTTAGTTGCATTAGCGGCTTTTGTTTTAAGAAGTGTTTTCAATGCTTGAACCTTTACTTTAACGTTTAATAAAACAAAGTTAACAAGTAAAAGTGCAAACAATGTGCACAAACAAAGGAAGATTGTGATCAAAAAAGACAACCTAAGTTGTCTTTTTGCTATTTAACTGGAGTCTGGCTATTTATTTTTTCAAATGTTTATCAAAAAAGTCTAAAAATGCCTGAAGAGTTTTAACTCTGTGTTCTTGATAAGATAAGTAATGATCGCCATCCTCAAGCTCAATATAAGTAACATCTTTTGCTTCATCATCAAGTTCATCCTGCATTTCTCTACTATGATAAACAGGTACCACACTGTCGTCAGTTCCATGTACAAGCAATATTGGTCTTGTTATTTTTTTAGCAAAATTCACTGGAGAATTAGCTTCTAGTAAATCATCATCAGTTCCAAACTGCTTTCTAACGATATTTTTGTTTGTAAAGTGTCGTGCTTTACTCACTAAATACTGTAAATCACTTACCCCAGCAAAACTAGCTGCACATTTAAACGTTTCTGGGTGCTTAATTACAGCCATTAACGCTGCATAGCCACCATAGCTAGCACCACCAATACAAATGCTATCTGCTTGTGCTATTCCTTGGTCAATTAACCAGTTTGCACCGTCTTGCAAGTCATCTTGCATAGCCAAACCAAAACCTTGAATTGACTGCATTAAAAAGTCGTGCCCATAGCCACTCGAACCACGGAAATTAGGCTGTAAAACAGCATATCCGTTATAGGCTAATAAAGCTGTCCAGTAATCAAAATTAGCATAATCCCTTGCCATGGGGCCGCCATGTGGAAATATAATTGTTGGTAACTTATCACCTTCTTTATATTCTACTGGTAGAGTTAGATAGCCTTCTATTTTCAAGCCATCTCTTGCCTTGTAGCTAATGCGCTTTTTACCTCTGTATACAGAGGCATCTATTTGCGGATAAACATCAGCAATTGCACTCACCTGCTTTTTTACTCTATCCCCAAATAAATAACTACCAGACGTTTTGTCTGAGCTGATATAGAGTATATATTTTTGCTGATCTTTACTGGTACTTACAATGTCTAATTTATATTCATCTTTAGGGAGTGATACGCGCAAAGAACGATGTAATTTATCTAAGTCTTTATCCCAATATTTAATACCATCATCTAAATGTGAATCAGTAAAGCCTGCAACTTCGCCAGTTTGTTGTGAATAAAAAATAGACCCATCAAAATCATATTTACTATTACTGTAAATTAGCTCGCGAGCTTTAGTCGTTAAATTAAGTTTAAATAATGCATCGCGCCCTTCATGTAACGCAGTGATGTATAAAAAATTAGAGTCTTTATCAAACCCTAATATAGAAATACTTTGCTTACTAAAAACCTCATAATCAAATAAAGTTTCCCACGACTGTTTATTCTCATCAAAATAATCGTAAGTAAATTGCGTATCGTCCATTTTTTTTGCAATACGAACTTTACCTTGCCTGTCGGCAAACCAAGTAACTACATTACTGCGTGGTCTTTGTATTTGTGTCTTACGTAATGTGGTTAAATCTAACTCATAAACTGCTGGGGTATTTGCTATTTTAAAATCCCCTTGAACTAAAATTTTATTTTCTTTTTCAGGTAAAAAACTAACAATTCGGTCTGAATATTGTGGCTGGATTTCATCTCTTACTGTGTTGGCTTTAAAAGCTAATTTAAGACCTTTATCATTTTTAAAGTTATACGCATACATAAGCGTTGATGTATATTTAACTCCGCCAAACTGATATTTTATATAGCGAGCACCAAGTAACAGTACGTCATCATTTGCCCAGTTATACCAATCAAAAAACACTGTATGGTTATTTGAGTTTATAATTGGTGTTGTAACCCCCGTCTCCAAGTTTTTAACCATTAAGATTAAAGTCCCTTGATGGTTTCTTATAAAAGCGAGGTTCTTACCATTGGGAGATAGCTTCACTTGGCTAAAATCTTTTAAGCCTGCAAAAACCTCTATAGGTAGTTTTTTATCTTGTGTGGCAAAAGAGCCAAAACTTTGCAAAGCAATTAACAAAGTGAAAATGTACTTAAACATTCGTAAATCCTTTTATTATTGTACTCCTAGGTAAACGATTATTTCACAACTGTGGCCTTTTAAGCAAAAACTTATCTTTGGTTGTACTAAAGTAATCGCCGCCCATTTTGCCCACTGCATTTAATAATTCAGGGTCAATATAGCCACCACTCATCACTTCATCGTCTATACAAATACCCACTACATCCAGCAACATCATTTTTCCACCGCCAGGCTCATTTGAAATACTAATAACTTCGCGTAACTTACATTCAAACCGTACTTTTGAATCGGCAACGCTTGGCGCGTTAACTAACTTACTTGGAGCTTGGGCAATGTTAGCTGCATCAAACTCGCTTATATCACTAGGATAATTTGCACAACTTTGGTTCATTTTTTCAACTAGCTCTTGGCTGACAATATTAACCACACATTCTTTAGTTGCCATTAGATTACTAAGCGTATCTTTATTCGTTTTATCACTAGGGTTTACTTGCGTAACACTTAAAACAGCTGGCTTGCAACTAGCCACAGTAAAAAATGAATAAGGCGCAATATTTGCACTACCTTCGCTATTTAATGTACTTATCCATGCGATAGGCCTTGGGCTGATACCGCCTACTAAGTAAGAGTAAACATTTTGGTTGGTATTTTCGGTGAGATCTAAAAACATATTTTTTCAACTAAATAAGAATATCAACATGCCTAATATCTTAATTCGATGAAGGTTGGGGTTAAAGAAGATTTACAAATGAGAAAAGTTAAAAAGTAAAACCGAGCCTTCAGGCTCGGTTTTCAATCCATTTAGCAAGGCGCTACATTATTGAATACTCTGACTTTTGTTTTTAAATCAAATGCAGCATAAGCTGCAACAATAATAAAACACCCCGCAGGCACAACATAAGAAAACGCGACACTGTATGTATCAATAAACACAGCTTGGAATACAGGAACTATCGCTCCACCTAAAATAGCCATTACTAAACCAGCAGCACCTAGTTTTGCATCATCGCCTAACCCATGTAGTGAAATCGCGTAAATAGTTGGAAACATTAACGACAAGCAAGCCGATATACTTACCAGCGCCCATACGCCACTTATATTTGGCATTTTCACCATATAAAAACACAGCAGCATTGCAATAATAGAGGTTGCCATTAACAGTTTGGCAGGACGAATAAATCCCATAAGCCAGGTCATTACAAATCGAGAAACTAAAAAGGTGATCATACTGTATTGTAAAATACTTCCCCCGGTAACTTCATTTGTATCGAGTGCCTCCATTACGTACTGGATGGTAAATGTCCATACACAAGTTTGCGCCGCAACATTAAAAAACTGGGCGATAACACCAAAGCGGTAATGGGTATTTTTAAACAAACGCTTAAACGTTGCACTAAATTCTACATGCTTAGAGACTTTTTTTTGCTTACAAAAATTAGGTGTTTTAGTAAACGCAATTGCCAACCAAATAAAAACCAACACACAAGCCATACCAACATAAGGCACCATAACTGCATCAAGTTCTGCGCTTATAATGCTAGTTAATTGCTCACTATTCATATTTGTGCGCTCACCAGAGGTTGCGGTATTGAGCTTTGGTAAAATAAGGGTGGCGGCTAAAAAAACACCAATGTTAGTACCGACAGGGTTAAATGATTGCGCCAAATTCAACCTGCGAGTTGCACCTTGTTGGGTGCCCATTCCCATTACATAAGGGTTTGCTGATGTCTCTAAAATAGATAAGCCTCCAGCTAACACAAACAAAGCCACTAAAAAAAAACCATAAGTCATTGCTTGGCTGGCGGGATAAAACAAAAATGCTCCGATTGCAGCCATCCCTAAACCGGTTAACACACCTGTTTTATACGAAAAGCGTTTATTGATATATGCCGCCGGAATAGCTAGGCAAAAGTAAGCTCCATAGTAGCTAAATTGTACCAATGCAGACTGCACTGACGACATAGTAAAAATTTTACTAAACACTTTTACTAGCGGATCAGTCATGTTTGCCGCAGCTCCCCATGCAGCAAAGCACAGAACAAGTAAAATAAAGGGAACCACCATCTCCTTGGAGACAAGAGGTGTTTGTGTGTGTGTGTGTGTGGTCATTGCCGTGTCTCAGTTGTTAATGTTAAGTAAAGCATTTAACCAGTTAAATATCATTCCGTCAATAAATCAACTATAGTTATTTATTGACCTCCTGTGACTTATTTATACTCTGTCGTAAATTTAATAATAAGAAATGAACCCGGCAATAAAGCTAATATAGTCGCCAATTACACACACTCGGTGTACAATTAATCAGGTTATTCAAGATAATAACAACTAGGTAGGAATAATTATCAAATCTAAAAACCCTCGACTCTCTTTACAAGAAGGCCGAAGCCAATCTGGCCTGCGTGCTCATAATGAACGCCGAATTATGTCATTAATTCGCCAACACGGTAGTGCTCCAAAAGCTGAAATTGCACAAAAAACAGGGCTTTCAGCACAGGCCGTCACAGTAATTATCAATAGTTTAGAAGCCGAATCGTTATTAATACGGAAAGACCCTCAGCGTGGTAAGGTTGGCCAACCAACCATCCCATTTGCGTTAAATCCAGATGGTGCATTTGGAATTGGCTTAAAAGTAGGTCGTCGCAGTTTTGATTTAACCTTGATTGACTTAGTAGGAAATATACGCGCAACTTTGCACGAAAACTGCGCTTACCCCACAGTACAGAGCTTGCTAACCTTTTTAGAGAAAGGGATCAGCGTACTTAAAATGAGCTTAAGTGACGAATTAGCCAAGCGTATCTTAGGTGTGGGTGTTGCAACCCCTTACGAAATTTGGAACTGGACAGAAGAAGCCGGCGCTCCAAAAACAGTATTGAATGAATGGAAGTCTTTTGATTTTAAAGAAAAAATAAATCAAATTGTACATCTTCCCGTGTATGTATGTAATGATGATACCGCTGCTTGTTCAGCTGAATTAAGCTTTGGTAATCCTGCTCGTTTTAGCGATTTTTTATATATTTTTATTGGTACTTTTATTGGTGGTGGAGTTGTTATAAACGAAACCTTATTTACTGGTAAAAAAGGTAATGCCGGCGCTATAGGTTCATTACCTAGGCCTATGCTTAATAGTGAAGGACAACTAACCTCCCAACAACTTATTATGCAATCATCACTGTATATTCTCGAAAAAATGCTCAAAGGTGATGGCTACAATACTGACATACTATGGAGTTCAAAAGAGTATTGGGGAGACTTAGGCCCCGTACTCGATAAGTGGATAGACCAAGTTGCAGATGGCCTCGCCTACGCGGCATTGTGTTCTTTAGCTATTTTTGATTTTGAGGCAATTGTCATTGATGGCGCCATTCCTATCAATGTCAGAGAAAAAATAGTTTTGGCAACAAAGTTAAAATTGAGCCAGGCTGATCATCGCGGTATTAATCGCTGTGAAGTACAAAGTGGCTCTATTGGCGCCAAGGCTCAATCAGTAGGCTGCGCTAACCTTCCGTTACTTATCAACTTTTCTCAAGATCACGCAAGCCTTTCACACCACTAATATACTTTAAAGTTAAAAAGCAGCCATCGGTAACGTTGGCTGCTTATTTATTTTTTATCAGAGGTAAAAAATTCACTTAAACAATCAAAAAGCTGTACAAAAAATAATAAGTAATAATAGTTGATTTATTATTTTAAGTTCTCTACATTCTATTTACAAATTTGATAACACTGACATGTTTGATTAATAAAACCGCAAATTTGTATACACACACAACAAAGAGAGAACAGAAAAATGAAAGTATCAGCAAAAATGACTCTAATTGCAGTCGCTGTAGGTCTATCCATATCCCCTAGCGTCTTGTCACAAGAGCAACAAGAAGCAAAAAGTGATTTAGGGTTTGAGCGCATCATTGTAACGGGAACATCTCGGCCAAAAGAGAAAATCGAATCAACTAATGCAATAACTACCTTTAACGAAGCAAAGTTAGAGCAATTGGCTCCGCACAGTGTTGCTGAATTAGTGCGAAGTATTCCTGGTTTTCATGCCGAAGACACCGGTGGAGAAACCGGTAACAACGTAGCCCCACGAGGCTTTCCGTTATCAACGCAAACAGAGTTTACAGCACTACTTCGTGATGGTATGACCGTGTTTTATAATCAAGATATTTTATTTACTCAAAATGATCGCTTTACCCGTTTGTCTAATTTTGTTGGCAGCGTTGAAGCTATTCGTGGTGGTGCCTCGTCAATTTTTGTTGGTAGCGCGCCAGCTGGGTTTATTAATTTTATTTCTCGTGAAGGCTCCGATGATACCCAAGGTGATGTGTTTTTTGAAACCAACAGCAACAACCGCCTAGGTGGACAAGGTTGGGTTAGCGGATCAATAGACGATCAGACAACCTATGCTGTTGGCGCTTGGTATCGCAAGGATGACTCCGCACGCGATCCGGGGTATACAGCTAACCAAGGTGGTGAGCTTAATGGCAATATTAAGCACTTTTTTAAAGATGGCAGCGGCTTTACCCGCTTTGAGTTTAATAAACAAAACGATAGATCATTCTTTTTTATTCCTCAGCCATTAATAGGCTCAACCACCAATGCTAAAACAATCCCAGGCGGGATGGATATCAGAGATGGCACCACCGGTAACTCAGCAGGTGCGCGTTTATTAACTCTTAATAACACCCCAAGCGGCGACATTGATTTGGATATTGCAGATGGTAACTACGCTAATGTGACCTACTTTGGCAATACAACCGAAATTGAAATCAACGAAAACTTAGTCTTTTCAAATCAAATGCGTTATACCGATATGCTAACAACCTTTACCGGCATCATTAACGTAGGTAACGCCGAATCGTTAGCTAGTAAAGCACAAGCTATATATGCTGCAAATACTGATGTCCTTGCAGGTGCCATGGTTGATGGTAACCTAAGTTACGATATACGCGATGCAGGAAACGGCTTTGTATTGGCTGATTCAAGCAACGTAAATACCTACAACACCAATGGATACGGAATAAACGCAGGCTTTTGGCATAGACGTTTTGAAGGCGATAACTTTCAAAACGAAACCAGATTCAACTACACCTTTGATGATGTAGGCGAAGGGACTCTTTATGCTAATTTTGGCTTATTCTTCTCTAATATTAATGGCCATGTTACCGACTATCGAATTAATACACTGCAATCAGTAGAGCCCCTGCCGCAGCGCTTAGATGTTGTATTTACAGATGCACAAGGTCTTGACATTGCCAGCGGTACTTACAAAGGTATTCAGGCTGGATCACATGGTTTTGCCGATATTGTTTATAGTGAAAATACCCTTGCGCCCTTTGCTGACTTTGAATACGAGCTTGAAGATGTGTCGTTTAATCTGGGCCTAAGGTACGAAACCCTCAAAGCAGATGGGGAAGCGCAAAACCAAGCTAATTACACAATTGACAGTTTTGCCAGCGATACTGATACCGTCAATGGGAATATTACCCTGCCCTTTGGTGATGGGACTTACCGAAACTTTGATGTTGAATACAACGAAATGGCATGGACAATTGCAGCTAACTACAAATTTAACGACGACTTAGCGGTATTCACTCGATATGCAGATGGTTTTCGTATGCCTGATGTAGATAAATACATGGCGATTACCAACCTAACTAGTCAAGAGGAAATTAATCAATTTAATAACTCTGAGAGACGTGAAACACAACCAGCTTCAACGGTAATGGCCGAGGTGGGCATTAAATATAACGAAGGTGATGTCGCAGCATTTGTAACCGGTTACTTCGCCGCTGCGGATGATTTATTCTTTAATGTACCTACTGTTGAAAATGGTCAAGTAGTGCAACGTCAAGCCTTTAGAAACACAGAAACCTTAGGTGTAGAAGCCGAATTTAACCTGCAAATCACCCAAGACTGGCGCATTGGTGTATCTGCAACGTACCAATCACCCGAATTTGTAAACACACCAGCGGCGCAATACTTGGATGCTAATGGAAGCTCTGCCTCTATTGATATAAACGGCAACTTACCTGTACGTGTGCCTAAGCACTTTGGCCAATTAACTAGTAGCTATCAGTTTGAAGATTTTTCGTGGGGTATGGCAGCTATTCATGGTAGCTACTCTTGGAGCGGTAAACGTTATGCCGACGACGCCAACACAGCAGAACTGCCTATGTATGGCATGTTAAACCTTGGTTTATCCCTTGAAAACGAAGACGGTTATTACCTTCGTGCCGATGTTAAAAACCTAAATAACTCAGAAGGCTTATCAGAGGGGGATCCTCGCGCAGGTGAAACGGTAGCAGGTCAAGCAACTACATTTAATGCGCGCGTTGTCTTACCTCGTACCTTTAGCCTTACTATTGGTAAGCGTTTTTAATTTTACTCTAATCTAGGGTATCGTCATGCAAAGCGATACCCTCGCAATTTTTAGGAAAATATAATGGAAGTAGTTGCAATTGGTGAAGCTTTAATAGATATACTCTCACATGACTGCATGCACAATAAGGCATCAAATAGCGAACTAGACTTCACACAGTTTGCCGGAGGCGCACCCGCTAATGTTGCTGTAGCCGTAGCAAAGCTTGGTGGTTCAAGTTATTTGCTTGGTAAAGTAGGCAATGATAAATTTGGTCGCTTTTTAATAAATGCACTCAAAATGTATAATGTAAACACATCTTATGTTGGCTTTTCAAAAAAAGGGAAGACGGCACTCGCGTTCGTATCGTTGGATGAAAACGGTGAACGTACATTTGAATTTTACGATAAAGATGCTGCACATTACGATTTACAAATAACCGATTTAGAGCCCTCTTTATTTTCAACACCTAAAATTGTGAGTTTTTGTTCAGGCTCTTTTGCAAAACCTTTAGTATTAAATACAACCTTACATGCGCTAAAACACTTTAAAGAATCAGGCTCGGTTACATGCTTTGACATTAACTTTCGTTCAGCCTTCTGGGATGAACCACTCACAGCTAAATCTGTTATTGAGGATGTTGCTAAAACAGTTGATGTTATTAAAGCGAGTAAAGATGAGCTGATCTCGCTTTATGGAATAGAGCATATTGATACCACTATTAGAAGTTGGGTAGATAGTGGCGTAGCTTTAGTTTTAATGACCGATGGTGGCGAGCCTATTACTTTTTCATCTAGCTCATTTAGTGGTACTTATCCTTGCCCTAAGGCATATGTTGTGGATACCACAGCTGCAGGCGATGCGTTTGTAGGTGGTTTTTTATATCAAATATCTTCGCTAGTGAGTAATAAAACAGAATTTACTGACTGGGCAAATAACTTTACTAACGTTTCAAAGGCTATCGACTTTGCTACTAAATGCGGAGCCAAAACAGTAGCAACGTTTGGAGCCTTTGATGCCCTACCTACATACCATGATATCTCGGCGAGTACCCTTAAATCTTCGTGTCGATGTTAAAAACCTAAATAACTCAGGAAACTTATCAGAGGGAAGTTTCACTCAGGTTAAACGGTAGCAGATCAATCAATTATATTTAATGCGCGCGTTGTCATATCTCGTGTCTTTAGCTTTACTATTGGTAAGCGTTTTTAATTTTACCCTAACTGAGGGTATCGTCATACAAAGCGATACCCTCGCAAGTTTTAGGAAAAGATAATGGAAGTAGTTGCAATTGGTGAAGCTTTAATAGGTGTACTCTCACATGACTGCAAGTGCCAAAATTGCTTAACTATCACGGTAATTCTCCCTATTTATAATACTTCTTTTATTGGCGACTCATTTTAGTATCACCTTAACATGAGTTGCCTATATCAAAATTGTTTTTACACTAGTCTTCTTTTACATTTAATACGTATTGGTTTTGTCCTATTATTTATAATGCCACGGTTTTAATATTGCCAGTATGAAAGAAAAAATAAACATCGTGTGGTTTAAACGTGATTTACGTCTTAGCGATCATCAACCATTAAAAAATGCATTTAGTAATGGCTTACCGACCCTGTTACTTTATAACTTTGAGCCATTACTGCTCGAAGATGCACACTACAATGAGCGGCACTGGCGCTTTGTGTATCAATCGATAGTTGAGTTAAATAATCAGCTAGCGCGTTATAACGCCTGTGTTTATATATTTAATTTAAATATGAACGATTTACTTGAGTCGATAAAGACGCAGTTTGAAATAGTTAATATTTTTAGCCATCAAGAAATAGGCTTAAACAACACCTTTGAGCGCGATAAGGCAATAAAAGTATGGTGCCAGCATAACCACATTAATTGGCAAGAGTCGCAAACAGGCGCGGTAATTCGCGGCAAAAAAAATCGTAATAATTGGAACGAACGCTGGCAGCAAACAATGCAAGCACCTATTGCTGTTCCTAATTGGAAGAGTATAAAAACAATTACCCTTAATAACTATCAAGCGCCTGAGCTGCCAAGCGCTTACACTCAAGATCACGACAGCTTTCAACAAGGTGGCCCACTGCATGCGCGAACTGTAATGCAGAGTTTTTTTGCCGAGCGCGGTAAAGGTTATCAAAAGGGAATATCGAGCCCAAGTTTAAGCCAAACCCACTGCTCTCGGCTTTCGCCCTATCTAGCATGGGGGAACATTAGCCTTAGGCAAGTGTATCAAATGACCATTGATGAATATCATTCAAAACACCCTGACAAAAGAGGTTGGAAACGCCCACTAGCAGCGTTTGTATCGCGCTTGCATTGGCACTGCCACTTTATGCAAAAGTTTGAAAGCGAGTGCTCTATGGAGTTTTTAGCTCTTAATCCGGGTTATCACGTATTTCCGTATCGTGATGATGAACGTGTGAAAAACGATATTGAACGCTGGGCGCAAGGTCAAACAGGTATTCCAATTATTGACGCTTGCATGCGCTGCTTAAAAGCCACCGGTTATATAAACTTTAGAATGCGCGCCATGCTTGTAAGCTTTGTAACGCATCATTTAAATATAAGTTGGCAGCAAGCAAGCTTTCCGCTCGCTAATTACTTTTTAGATTTTGAGCCAGGGATTCATTATCCGCAAATTCAAATGCAAGCCTCGGTCACAGGTATTAATACCATTAGGCACTACAACCCAATTAAGCAATCAGAAGATCAAGACCCAACAGGTTCGTTTATTAAAAAGTGGTGCCCCGAGCTTGAAAAACTCCCTATTGAATATTTACATCAGCCTTGGGAGCAAACTCCAATGGAGGCACTCTTTAACGACTTTAAGTTAGGGGAGGATTACCCTGAACCCATGCTTGATTTAACAGCGGCCTCAAAAGAAGCACGCGAACGCTTATGGCAATACCGTGAGCGAGCCGATGTTAAACGTGCCATAGGGAAAATTCTTAAAAAGCACGTTGGGGGTACTCAAAAAGTTACTCGAACAAAAAGTAAAACGGATACTAAAAATAACAGTAAGGCTAAGTAAGTATGGCGCACAAAAAACTAAACTTACCTCAAAAAATATGCCCTATTTGTAATAAACCTTTTACGTGGCGTAAAAAATGGCAGCGCGACTGGGATAACGTTATTTACTGTTCAGAGTGCTGTAAGCGAAATAAACAGGGGTAACAATTAACTGGCGCCTATTTTGCAACATCATCAGTAATTAGTGCTTTTAAGGCTTTATATAAGTTTATTTTGTAAATAACGCTTAGATAACCTGAAAAGCTTACACTCTAGCAAGGAGAAGATGATGACGATTAAAAAAACGGCAAGTTCAACATGGTCTGGCGACATTAAAACAGGCAAAGGTAGCATATCAACTCAAAGTGGCGCGCTTAATAAACAACCTTATGGTTTTAATACCCGCTTTGAAGATGAGGCGGGCTCAAACCCTGAAGAATTAGTAGGTGCAGCGCACAGTGCATGTTTTAGTATGGCGCTTTCACTTGCATTAGGTGATGCAGGCTTTACCGCAGATAAAATTGATACTAAAGCCACTGTAAGCCTTGATGAAGTAGATGATGGTTTTTCGGTGACGCATATTGCCCTTGAGGTAAAAGCGCGTATTGATGATATTCAAAACGAGCAGTTTCAAGCTTTATGTGAGCAAACCAAAAAGAGCTGCCCTATTTCAAAACTCTTAAATACCGAAATATCACTAGATGCGACACTTCAATCAGCATTTTAAATATTTAGGTTTAGATTACTGTAAATAAAGCACATTAAATTAAAGCCAAGTAAATTATTACTTGGCTTACTAATCATCAAGATACCTTTTTAGAGCTGCTTATACCTAAGACTTCAGATAATAAAGCGATCCCCATGCCAAGCGCGGGCCAAATCACCCATAAGGTGTTTGGTGATGTAATTAAATTAATTAATCCTAAAAACACTAAAGCAACTGCATACTGTTTAAAACTTTGAAATATTGTTGTTGATGTATTCATGTTTATCCTCCTGTTAATGTATAAATCTATTTTTATATAAAAACGAAATGCAAACTCCTGCCAAATGTCATTAAATAGCATGACATTAGTCATCATATTACTCACATATAAATAATCACTTATTACGTTAAAAAAATATAAACTAATACTTTAATCTATTTGTGTTAGGATCTACCCTCAACTAACTTTAAAAATAAACATAAGAGGATGAACTAAGTGATCGAAAAATCAAAAGATTGTGAAAAAGTGACATGTAGTAATTGTGCTGACGCCAACGATCTTGAATTTGATTTTTCTATGGCTTTTCAACCGATTATAAACTGTAAAACTCGCCTAATTTATGGCTATGAAGCATTGGTTAGGGGTTTAAATGGCGAGTCTGCTTATTCAATTATTTCAAAAGTGAATGAAGACAACCGCTATGCATTTGATCAGCTTTGTCGTATTAAAGCTATTCAACTAGCCTCAAAGCTGGGCATAACATCAATGCTAAGCATTAACTTTTTACCTAATGCTATTTATAAACCTGAGCGATGTATACGCACCACACTCGAAGCTGCAAAAAAGTATAACTTTCCAATTCAAAATATTATGTTTGAATTTACTGAAGTTGAAAAAATTGAAGACACCGCACACATTAAACGCATTGTTGATTACTATCAGTCTCTCGGATTTAAAACCGCCACTGATGACTTTGGTGCAGGTTATTCTGGTTTAAATCTACTGGCTGACTTTCAAACAGATATTATCAAGCTTGATATGGCGCTCATACGCGATATAAGCAACGACAAAAAACGCCAATTAATAGTAACTCATTGCTTAAATATGTTTCGCGATTTAAACATAACCGCACTAGCTGAAGGGATTGAAACGGTAGAAGAATATAAGTGGCTTAAAAACGCAGGTGTTGAGCTTATGCAAGGGTATTTATTTGCCAAACCAAGTTTTGAAAACTTGCCTGAGGTAAATTTTAAGGACATAGGTGCTGATTAGTACTCAACACCTATTATTAAAATTTAAGTAAGGCTTAAACTACATATTACCTAGCTCTATCATCATTGCTGTGTACATACGTAAATTCAGTTCAAGTTGCTCAAGTGTCATAAATTCATGCTCTGAGTGACCTGTGTAGCGCTTACCCGGCATTGAAGGGCCAAACGATACCGCATTATCAAACAGCTTTGCGTTAGTGCCACCACCTATTGATACAAAGTCAGCTTTTTCGTCGCCCGTAAAATGCTTGAAAATATTAAGCAGCTTTTGCGCATGTGGCGCGCCATCAAGTAGCATAGGTGTGCCAATAATTGTTTCTATGTTAGCAAGTGTTACATTGTTAGTAGCTTGCCAATTAGCGAGTGCATCATCAATTTGCTTTTGTAATACAGCTTCGTCTTTACCCATTGGGCGACGTGCATTTACAGCAAGTGTTAGCGCATTACCATCGCGCTCAATAACGGTTGGTGCCACTGTCATTGGGCCCATAAAGTCGTGCTTGTAAGCTATTTCGCCAAATTGTTTACCGTGAATGTCTAAACCAATTAACTGATTCACAAAGTCGATTAGCTCGCCGTCACTGTTATTTTCAAGCTTCACACCTTTAAATAACTCAGCTAAATAAGCAATAGCATTTATACCCGACTCCGGCTCAGATGAATGCGCCGACATACCTTTAACGCTTATTGCTAAACCATTACTTTTTTCACTAAAGTTAAATTCAACTTTATTTAATGTTTTAGCTTTTGCTTTTAATGTATTAATAAGTGCCGCGTCTGCATTGTGAAGCACTAAGCTGGCGTCTTCTGGAATTTGGCTTCTAAACGCACCGCCAGTTACATCCTTTACATATAAACCCGTTTGTGGTGATGTTGCATTAAAAGTAGGTGCAATTAAGCTCCAGCCTTTCTCGGCAACCACTACAGGGTATGATGCATCAATCGTTACTGCATATTTTGGTTGTTCATACGTTTTCATAAATTGAGTAAGCGGACCCCAATCAGACTCCTCAGCAAGGTAAATCATAAGCTCAATACGGTTATTAAGGGTTATGCCTTTATCTTTAATTGCTTTCATGGCGTAAAGCGCTGTTGCTATTGCACCTTTGTCGTCCTCAGTACCACGACCAACTAATTTACCCGGTTCAGATGTATCAATAATAAAAGGGCTTTGTTTCCATTTACTTGCATTAGCAGGTTGCACGTCGCCGTGGGTTACTACCGTTACTTTTTCGCTTTGCTCGCCCATACCAATTAAGACGGTGTAGCCTAAATCTTGGTAGTCAAAACCAAGCTCTGCGGCTTTCATTTTTAAAAGTGCTTTAAAGCCAATAAAATCGGGATTTTGAGGAGTGCTAATGTCGCTTTTATTAACCGTCGGAAAAGCCACTAAGTTAGTTAGTGTGTGTATTTGAGCATTTTGGTAGGTATTTACTGCGTAATCGGCAACGCTATCAATATTTTTATTTAACTGCGCATGTGCGCCAAATGCAAATAAAGCAATACTGGCTAAAGCTAACTTTTTCAAAACAATTCCCATTTAATTAATAGCTAAGAGCGGTAATTATAACGCTATGAGTTACTTACTTATAGCTCTTTACGCCAAACGCGCAGATTACTTAAGGTAAATAACCTGAACTCTGGATAATAAATCTATCTCAAGCAGCTATTTCCAGCGCTAACTGCGTTGAACTTACTTGCAATAGGCCAGCTATTGACGCGTAAGTTCGCCTTGTTTTCACTGAAAATCTCTGGCTAGAGAAAATAAATTTAAATATCACTATAGTTCAATACGCTGGTAAACCTCTTACCCAGAGTTCATGTTAAATATTTATATAGCAGCTTTTATGAGGATGACTGTATAATGCGCGACTTAAAATTAAGAGAGTATTTAATTGTGAACCGTCGTAAAAAAATCGTCACTAAATTTCAAAAAAAAGATAAACGCACTAACGCTAAACTACACAAAAGCAACAAACCTGGTTATGTGTCAAAAGCTGAGCGCGAAAAACTAGCTGAGCAAGAAAATAATGAGCCACAGGTAATCCAAGAGTAACTTTACGTTACCTGTTGCTTTGATAATTTAAAGTGGCAAAAGTACCGACCACTTACATAACCAACCACTGCCGTGGCAACTATAAGTTCAAACGTAGCTAAGTAATTAACTGTATCTACATATGGCATTGCGAGGTTTATACTTTGCATCCAATCAGCCATTTTAAATAATGCAGTTGCCCCAATAACCATTGGAAATGTAAAAGCAGCGTAGCTCGGCGTAAAAGGTCTGCTTAATAACTTTATAAATAACACATAAACAATCAGTGTTTTTATTATCGCTAATATAAATAATGCCCCCACTATAACAAGTGACGGATTAGCTAAAACATGAAAATACCCCACTAATGTTAAACTGGCTGGTGCTGCTAAAATGGCAAGTGTTGGCTGCATTTCGTAGTCACTTTTTAAGGCTAATAAAAAACGATAAAACATAATTGGCAGCATTATGGCGTACGTTGATATACCAATAACTAACGCACTATAAGCTAACCACGCTAATGTCGGATTACCCAAAAAAGTAACATCTGCAATAATGATCCCCACTGGTGGCACAAACCAGCTAGGTGCCATATCTTCAAAATCAAACTTTTTTGCCCGCTGGTATAAAAAGCTCACCAAAAATGTGAGATGCAGCACAAAAGCTAAAACCCACATAATATCACCAGCTAATGGGTTAAATTGCCCAACTGAGTTTGAAATAACAAGATTAGCCATTGCAAATGTAGGGATCACACTTCCTGCAACTGGGTGTGCTAAATCGGCTTTTAATAAATTAGGGTGTAGTAAAAATTTAGCAGCCAAAAGTAAAACTAATACGCCAGCTAGTACCGCTCCCAAAAATTGCCCTTGGGAGTTTAAATTAAAAACGTTTTCCCATGTCCATCCCATACTAGCAATACCCAAAGCTAAACCGGCCATGGCTGTTGGCGCACCCATCACTTTACTTTTAAATTGCTTAAACACTGTATTTCCTAATCATTGGGGGATGAACAAGTTACTGCTTTTTACTGCATTGCCTTAAAATAACGCTGTAAAATTAGTACAAGCGTGCTTAATAGGACGCTTTTTGCGTACAAATATTTCATAAAAATAAGTTTACGGCTTACATATTAAAGCGTATGAAAAAAGCCATAACGTGGTTATGGCTTTTGCTTTATTTTAAATTTGAATATGACGTTAATTAAAACGCGTAACTAACACTTAAATTAAATGAACGCCCCTGCCCTGCAAGTTGTTCAAACCCGTTGCTACTATCTTGTTTAAGTGCCGCAATACTTACACCACCTAGTGGGAGCTGGTAATACCCATCAAACACATTACTCACTTCTGCGCTTAGCGTTAATGCATCCCATGTGGCTTTAGAGCTTAAATTAACCAAGCTGTAGCTGTCTGTTTGGTTTTCAAAACGATTATTATCTACACGGCTTTTAGTATCTACCCACTGCCAAGATAATGCATTTTCAAATCGACCTATTTGCTGGCTAATACCTAGCTGGGTTTGCAGTGGTTTAATTTGATAAAGCGGCTGGTTAGTATCGTCGCGCTTGCCTCTCGTATTAGTAACATTAGCGTGTAACTGCCAGTTACCTAAGTCCTTAGATTCATAAATGTTGGCTGTTAAATCTATTTTTGCACCATACAAAATGGCATCTACATTAGTGAACTGAAAAATGTTACGCGTTGTATTGTCCAAGTTATAACTATTGAAGCTTCTTACAATATCAGCATCAATATAGTCGCTCACATCGGTATACCACACATTGGTACTTAATCGCCAACCATCATCTTTAGCCGATTTAATATAAGTAGCACTTATTGTATGCGCAGTTTCAACGTCTAAATCAGGGTTACCAATATAGCCACTACCATCGCCATACCAACCAATCATGGTGGTTGCCATGGTGCTTACACCCCAACTGTATCGCTCGTATAAATTGGGCGCGCGGTTTTTACGGGCAAGACCAAATTGCAGCTCATCATAATTTGTTATTTGGTAGTTAATTAATAAGTTAGCATCAACTATGGTGTCGGTTTTATCTCTGTCTCCAGCATTAAATGTCTTAGCTGCAACAGCATTATTTATAGAAGTATCCATAACCATACCGCCCATGCTCATCATACTCATACCATCGTTGTATGATTGAACCTCTCCAACGTGGGTATTAATACTTTCAATGCGTACGCCTGCGTTTAACCATAACTTTGTATTTACTTGGCTCTCAAATTCTGCAAATGCCGCTATCCGCTCTCGTTTACCATTGTTTATATTTACGTAATCGTTGGGGCCCATCATGGTTGAGCCTTCAATACCTGGCCACCAATCATCAACGCTGTAATTGTAATATTCTTGGCCGAGTAAAATACTGCTGTTTTTATCTAGCGCAATACGCCATTTTAACTGCGTACTTATATCTTGTGCATCGGTTTTCATTGGCATCATGCCTGTTTTTTCTTCACTGAAAAAACCCATTTCGTGCTTTACGCTATGCCAGTTAACTTGCCCTTCAAGCTCGCTGTTTTCAAAGGAGCGTTTGTATTGAGCTATTGCACCGTAGCTGGTGTTATCGGTCATATCCATATACTGATTTGCAAATCCCTGATATGGGATTTTTTGATGCGTTAGCTTTATAACTAATTGCTGTTTATCATCGCGCATAGCTGCGGTTAAACTATGATTTTGTGCTCGGTACAATGTATCTAATACTACATCGCCGTTACCGTCTTCATAACTATCTGCGTCACTAAACGAACCCTGATAATTAAGGCTAAGCGTGTCACTTGCTAAACGTGCACCAACGCCAAGTTTACGTCCGTTATCAACGCTACTGTACTTTGCTGACACATAACCTGAGTGCCAACCTAATTCATTGCTATCGCTATACTGTGGTGAAATAGAATTAACGCTTATTACGCCAGCAATATTATCGCCGCCCGCACTCACTGGCGACACGCCTGCAACCACATTATAAGACGTAATTTGATTAGCCGAGATATACGAAAGTGGCGGGTTCATATGATTAGCGCATGCAGCGGTTACATCTGCGCCATCAATTAACACTTTAACTCTGTCGCCCATTAAACCATTTAAAATAGGGAGGTTAGATACGCCGCCCGCAGCTGAAAAGTCGACACCTAAATCACTTAATAACGATTCTGACGAACCAAGTGCTAAGTGCTTATTTTGAGCATGTCCGTGTACTTCAATTACTTCTAAAGACGTATCGTCGGCAAATGCAAAAGTAGATAGCACACAGCTAATAAAAAGTGCGACAGGGGAAAGTAAGTAAGTTTTTTGAGTTTTGCTTTTATAAACCATTGTTAATTTATGCCACTGTAATAATTGGCGTAATTATAGTGTGAACTGCAAAAGCAAAAGCGCGACATATTGTCGCACTTTATCAATTTTGAATGTTGTTAGGCGTGTTTAATCTAAAAGGTCATATAATAAATTAAGTATTTAACTCAGCGACTGTTTGAGAAACAATATCAGCCCCTCGCTCAATCTCTTTAATAACCTCAGATACATTCGCAATAAGCTCTCGGCCTTGCTCTGAAGAGTCTGAAACCGACGTAATTTGCCTTGATATATCATTAGTGAGCTCTTGGTTATTTTTAACAACGGTCGCTATTTCATTAGTTGAACTACTCGTACTGGCTGCAAGTTGCCTTACTTCGTCAGCTACTACAGCAAAACCTCGACCGTATTCACCAGCACGTGCAGCTTCAATAGCAGCATTGAGTGCAAGTAAATTAGTTTGATCAGCAATGCTGCTGATTGTAGAAACAATGGAGCCTATTACAGCTGATTGTTCATTAAGATTTTTAATTAAATCAACTGACTTAAGAACTTGGCTTACAATGGCATCTGAGTTTGCAACAGAACTTTGTAGTATCTCAGAACCTTTTTTAGCGGTTTGTGCTGTAGCTACCGCCGATTCATACGCGATTGCAGCGGCTTCAGTCACTGCATTATTATTGTGTATACGATCAGTAATATTTGATGCAAACTTAATTATTTTAATTACATTACCTTTGCTATCTAATATTGGGTTATAAGTAGCTTCTAGCCAAATTTCTGAACCGTCAGCAGCAATACGTTTAAATTTTCCTGACTTAAACTGCCCCTGCGCTAATTCATTCCAAAAGTGTGGGTTTTTCTCATAAAACACTTCAGTACAAAACATTTTATGATGTTTACCTACAATATCTTTTAAGCTGTAGCCTACTGTTGCTAAAAAGTTTTGATTTGCGCTTAAAATATTACCTTGTGGGGTAAACTCTATTGTAGCCAATGCTTTATCGAGTGCACTAGCTATCGCTTCTTGTGCCTTTCGTTGTATATAACTAGTCGTAATATCAGAGGCTATTTTAATCACTTTAGTGACTACGCCATGCTCTTCTACAGGAAAGTAAGTTGCCTCAAGCCAAAGCTTATCGCCATTAGCTTTGTATCTTAAAAACGATCCTGATTTAGAATCTCCGGTTTTTAATGCTTGCCAAAATTGGCTATATTCGTCTGACTTTGCATATTCAGGTTCGCAAAACATGCGATGATGTTTGCCAATTATTTGCTCTTTGCTGTAGCCTACAGTAGCTAGAAATAACTGATTTGCGTCTAATATTATTCCTTCAGGTGTAAACTCTATATAAGCCACATGCTTGTTAATTGCCGACAAGATAGACTGTTTTTGAATTAATTGAAGCTCCATTTCTTCAATTTTTGAGTTTCTTTTAGAAATACCAAACATATAAAAACCTTAAGGAGTAAATTAGTAAAAACATTAGCAGAATAACGTTAAACAAATATGTAACTATACTGTAAATATAAGCTCTAAATAACCTTTCGGCGAATATTTAACACCTTATAGATGCATGCTTTATAAATAGTTTTTTTATTTTATGAATTTTAAGTAGTATTTTCTTCTAATTAACATTTTAAAAACCTAACAAAAACACTAATTTATGCATGACTCTGTACTTTTTTTAACTTAAAATAGCACTTTCACAGACTACCCTCTCACACCAAAATTTAAGCATACATATAATATTTTCTATTCAGAATTTATTGCGCTGTTTCACTTTTAAAATTAAATCTTAAGGGATCATCTATGACATCAGATGTAACGTCGGCATCTAGTCAACTTAACAGAACCGCTATTTTACTCGTATTAGCACTTGGCACATTTATTTTAGGATTATCTGAGTTTTCGATGATGCCTATGCTGCCACTAATTAGCGAAACATTTGGCTCAACGCCCTCACAAAGTGGTTACGCAATTAGTGCTTACGCAATTGGTGTTGTAGTGGGTGCGCCTATTTTAATGCTTACCACTGCTAATATGAGAAAGCGCAAAGCATTGCTCATTTTTATAAGCTTAATGTTTATCTCAAACGGGTTAAGCGCGATGGCAACGTCGCTTGAGCAGCTTGTAATATTTAGATTTTTAAGTGGCTTACCACATGGTGCATATTTTGGTGCTGCTATTTTATTAGCATCAGATATTGCCCCAAAAGGTAAGCGTGCAAGCTTTATGTCTAAGGTGTTTATGGGTTTAACTGTGGCTACTATTGTTGGCGTGCCTATAGTTACACTTGTAGGTCAAAATTTAAGTTGGCGTTATTGTTTAGCTGGCGCTGCAGTACTGGCCTTTATTGCTTTTGTTTTTGTTTATAAAGTAGTGCCTAGTATCGATAACGCTAAGCCTTCTAACTTACTAAACGAGTTTGGCGTACTTAAAAATAAACTGGTTTGGTCCATTTTGGGTATTGTAATTATTGGCTTTGGCGGAGTGTTTTGTATTTATACTTACATTGCCGACACCATATTAGTGGTAACAAAAACAGCTCCGTATACTATTTCTATCGCAATGGTAATGTTTGGTATCGGTTGTACACTCGGTAACTATGTACTGGGTAAAGCTGCCGATAAATCAGCAATTAAAACGACTGGCCTTGCGCTTGTATGTACCATTGTATTTGCCTTTGCATATGTAACGGCAAGCCATAATATTTGGGCTCTTTACGCGGTGATCTTCTTTATTGGTTGCAGTGTGGGCTTGGCTACGCTGATTCAAACGCTTTTAATGGACGTTGCGCCCGAAGGCCACGCTATGATTGGTGCCTTAGTACAGTGCGCATTTAATACTGCCAATGCTATAGGTCCTTGGGTTGGCGGAATTGCAATAGCGCAAGGTGCTGCACCTAATCAAACAGGTTACGTAGCAGCTGCATTGTTTTTAGGTGGTTTGGGTATGTGGCTATTAAGTTACTTACAACTAAACAAACAGCAACCAACAGCGCAAGCTACTAATTAACTGAGTTCGAGTTAATTTAAAATACAAAAAGAGCCGCTAATTAGCGGCTCTTTTATTTTTAATTTACCTAGTAAATTAAGCGTTTAACGATGCCATATCAATAACAAAGCGGTATCGTACGTCTGACTTTTCCATACGCTCGTATGCCGTGTTAATTTCGTCAATGTTGATCATTTCGCACTCAGGTAGCACGTTATTTTCACCACAAAAGTCGAGCATTTGTTGCGTCTGTGCAATACCACCAATAAGTGAGCCTGCAATACGACGGCGACCCATTAATAATGGCACCGTGCTTAGCTCATCCACTGGACCAACTTGGCCAACAATAACTAATGTACCATCTACATCAAGTAGCGGTGTGTAAATAGATAAATCATGTTTTACAGGGACTGTATCTATAATGACGTCAAAGGCAGATTGCGAGTCTTTCATTTCGTCATCATTAGATGACACTAAATAGTGCTGAGCGCCTAATTTAACCGCATCATCTTTTTTAGACTCACTACGGCCAATTACCGTAACGCTTGCACCCATTGCAACTGCATTTTTAACGGCCATGTGACCAAGACCACCTAGACCAACAACACCAACACGGCTACCTTTTTTTACGCCCCACTTATGAAGTGGCGAATACGTAGTAATACCTGCACAAAGTAGCGGTGCAACGCGTGAAAGGTCTAAATTTTCTGGTACAGAAAGTACAAATTCTTCGCGTACAACAACATGTTTAGAATACCCACCTTGGGTCATTTCACCACTAACGCGGTCTTTGCCTGCGTAAGTACCAACCATGCCTTCGCGGCAAAATTGTTCTTCGTCGTTATCACATTGATCGCAACTTTGGCACGAATCAACCATACAACCCACAGCAACTGTGTCGCCTTGCTTATATTTTTTAACGTCGCTACCTACCGACATAACTTTACCAACAATTTCGTGCCCAGGTACTAGCGGATAGTCACTGCCACCCCAATCATTTCGTACGGCGTGTAAATCTGAATGGCACACACCACAGTATAAAATTTCAATTTCTACATCGTTATTTCGTAAATCGCGGCGCTCAAAAGAAAACTCTGTCAATTCAGAACCTTGGCTTTTTGCTGCATATCCTACTGTTTTCATAATAACTCCATAGTGGTTAAAAATTTAAATCATCAACAGCATAGTCCATAGCCCGTGAATAGAACCTGACAATATAAAATAGGCAGAAAAAAAGCCCAAACAGTGTTTGGGCTCAATCGTTAGTACTAGGGCGCTAAATTTAATTATTTTGCAAGTAAGCTGTTTAGTTCATTAATAATTGAATGAATGCGCTCTGCATTTTTTCCTAAATCACTACGCCCTACTCGCGATTTACTACGAATATCAACAAAACGTTGGCTGCCTTCATCTTTAATACGAATTACCACATCGTCTTTAAAACCAAACCATGTGGTTGTATCAGTAGCTTCTACAATACCTGTAGCCGTGTTTGCACTTACCACTGCAAAACCAAGATTTTTAACTGCTTGTTCGCTTGCTGCCATCAAATCGGCTTTAGATTGTGCAAAGCTTAACGTTGCCAGTTCAGGGTATGCTTTGCGTTGCTGTACTGCCGTTTCTTCACCCGCGTACTCTACTGGATTTGGTGCTTCAGCACGAAGTGGCGCAATTGCTACAAATTTTGGTGGGTTAACTAAATCTGTTGAAATATCATGAATTGCCGGTACGCTTTTAGCTTTGTTCATCATGTTAAGTGGCATAGCAATAGCCACAACCGAAAACACAAGCGCAATAACACCACTGCTTAGCGTTAACGTTTTACGCATAAATAACGCTTGTACTATAAGTAGCACCAATGCAGCGCCACCAGCGTAAACACCAAATTTAAACCCCGTAAACGCAACACCTAATTCTACAATACCAAATTTATACAAAGGCCCTGGCAGTATGACGAGTAAAAAGGCGATTAGACTAACTAAGCTCACTAAAACTTTCATTTTATGATTCCTATATTGTGTGATTTTTTATTATTAAAACAATTAAGCACTATTAAACAGTAGCTTATACTACTAACAAGCGCTTTTAGATTACTATTAGCGACTAATTACACAAAAAAGTCCAATGTTGTGTGATCAAAGTTACTCAAGTTTGGAAAAATATCAACAAGCTCAGAGCTTGGCACACCAAACCACTTAGCCAATGTGGCAAAGTACTGCTCATTAGCAACACTTGGAATTAAACGCCCGCCACCGGTATCTTGTGCGCCATCCAAATGTTGAGTTAATAGCTCGCCATATATATTGCCGCCTTTTACTGCGCCGCCCATTACTATTTGGTTCCCTGCCCAACCATGGTCAGTGCCATCGCCATTTGAGGTCAACGTGCGACCAAAATCAGACATAGTAAACGTAGTCACTTTATCAGCCATATCAAGCTCTTTCATCGCACTATCAAATTCACTTAACCCTTGAGCTAACGTATTTAATAAAGCAGGGTGCGTTGTTAATTGGTTGTCGTGGGTATCATACCCCCCCATAGAAACAAAAAACACTTGGCGTTGAGTACTCAACTTTGCCTGTACGCTAATTGTTTTAGCGACTGCGGCAAATTGCTCACTAAGGCTATTATCGCTAAATGGGGTAATAAGTGCAGGCGCGCTTTCTAACGCGCTGTTCATTGCTTGAGTGTTATTTATCGCACTTGTTAAGCCATTGGCATAAGCTGTACTTAACGGATGGCTCGTATTGCCTAGTAAGCGGTTCATAATAGCGGTTACGTGCTCGCTACGAGGTTGATACCCTCCAAACGCGTTAATACTACTAATGCCGCTTTTGTTAAGCGCAAATGCATTGCTAGCACTTCCCGTTTGCCATAAATTAGTACCGTCGAGTGATACATTAGCTGCAAACTCATCTTGTAACTCTAAACGTTCTAAAAGTCGTGCGCCCCACCCGCTATTAAGTGATTGTTTTTCTCGACCATACATCCACGCAGCTTGCTGATCGTTATGCGAAAACAAATGCTTAGGCAAACCTATTGTTTTATTTTTATAGTCATTCAATGTTGTGGGAGCGAGTAAAGTACCTACCCCGCCTATAAATGCTAAATTTTGAGATTCAAACACACTTTGTATAGGTTCAAGTGAAGGATGAATACCGACTCCACCGGCAAACTGGCTTTTAATACTTAACTCAAGTGGGCTCTCTACCGCTAGATTCTGCCTGCTTTGCTCGTAAACACTACGTTGCTCGCCTTCAAGCGGAACGAGCATATTTAACGAATCATTCCCTCCGTATAAATACACACACACTAATGCTTTGTAATCACCTAGCTCAACAGCATTAGTCGCTCCAGTTAATGCTTGTAATTGCAGGCTCGTTAACGCGGCAGCCGATACGCTGCCTTTTACACATAACGACAAAAACTCTCTTCTATTAATGCTCATTATGCGTTCCTAATACTGCACGTTAAATTCAGGTGAAATAGCAATCATATATAATAAATACGAAACCCGTTCACGGTATTGCTCTTCATTAAAATAGGCATCTAAATCAAGTAATGCTTGGCGTGTGTCACTGCTCATTGCGCCTGCAAAATATAGCGTGTTGTACTGAGTTAATAGCGCGCTAACACCGTTTTTCTCTAAAACATTCATGTCGTCTTGAACATAAACATAAATACCATTTGAATTTAAATCACTGTGCGCTTCTGCGGTACTCCACACTAAACTTGCGTAAAGCGCATTCATGGTGCCAATCAGTGTTGCATCGTTTGCTATTTGTAACTCTGGCGCAACAATACCTTCATTTCGCAAAGCTGCGGTTTGATAATCTGGCCTAAAAAAGTTAAATACCGAAGCCGACTGCATGGGCCCTTGCCCGTAGTTATTTATTAAATTCCATGTTTTATAGTAACCAGCCAAAGATTTAGCATCGAGATTTCGCCAAAACTGTACAGTTTTTAAAATAGGCTCTTTAATTTTACCTTGATAATTAAGCACTGAGCCAAAATGCCGTGCTTCATCATCTAAATATATAGCCTTTACTACAGCCGCTAAATCGCCGCGTACACCGGCGCCATTATCAATAAATACATTAGCTACTCGTTCAACGTATTGGGGTGTTGGGTTTGACGTAATTAATCGCTGAATAAGTTGCTTAGTAATAAATGGCGCAACATTTTGATGATTAAATAAATTATCGAGCGCTATTTGCAATGACTCTTCTGCGGCGTAACCTTGTGGTATAACCTCGCCATTTAGTAAGGTTTTTTGTTTACTAGAATGGTACTCGTCAAATGCTTCCATTGGCTTAATATAATCACGACTTTTGCGCTTAAATGTTTCACTATCGGCAAACGTCCAACCAGTAAATACGCGTGCAAAACCCTCTATTTCGACCTGTCCGTAAGTAGCAATAGTATTACCTTGTGCATCAAGCTTGGCGCTGCCATCTAGATTTAGCTCTTCAAGGCCAATAGTAAATAACTGCATTACTTCACGTGCGTAATTTTCATCTGGGCGAATATTAAGTGCATCGTCTGCTTTTTCGTTACCCAAATGGCTTAAGTAAGTTCCCATAATAGGCGAAAGCGTGACATCTTCGAGTAAGTCACGATAATTACCAAAGGCATGCTTTAGTAGCAAATCGTAATAAGTGATCATGCCCTCAGGTTGGCCTCTTAAGGCACTGTTTTCATCCGACACTACTAATATTTCACTTAACGCAAATGCAACACGTTGACGAAGTTGATCGTCACTTTGCATTACTGCCTTCCACCATGCGTCTATGCGGCTTATGTATTTAAAGTCATCATCGTCATTTAACTTTACTAAATAATCACGGTGATAATTAATAGGTAGCGCTATTTGTTTATCAAGCCATTGCTGCTCGCTTAAACCTTGTGCGTTTTGTATTTCACTAAGCTTAGGTCCCATTGTTGCTTGGTGTAGTAACCGTGCGGCGCTAATGTCATCCATATTATTACGTGCAGTAAAGCTTAGCGTTTTTACACTGCTTGCCCCTTCGTTATCGGTTGCTGTTACCGAAAAAGCATAATCAACAGGCTTATAACTTTGCGCATTTAGCAGTGTTACTGAAGTAGTTGTTGCCTCTAAAGGCCCACTAATTAGTTCAGGCCCTTGCGTTTGTTGCCACACAACAGATGTAATAGTGCCGTCTTTATCACTGGCTGTTGCTGTTAGCTCAATTGTTTGGCCTTTACTTAATTCACTAGGAATATCAGCGACTGACAAAATGGGGATTTTATTTCCGTTAACGGTTGGCGTATCATCGGAGCCTGAACCACCGCAAGCGCTTAGTATAAAAACCGAGCTTGCGATAAGAGCAAATTTATAATGCATGTAAAGTCGTCATCATTTGTTAATTAAAGTACGTTAGTGTGTACCGAGTTTAATGCATTTATTGAAACACAAAATTTACAATTTAACTCTTTATTTTTTGTAACCGAATCATGAACGCCCCATTAATAATGCGCTAGCAGCTGGGGTAAACAGCCAGAGCTTTATTATTTATGAAAACAGAAATTCGCTATTGTTTTGAATCTTCACAAGTTGCTAACCGATTTTTACACGAGCTCAAAGACTGGCCGGTTAACGATGTAAAAACACGACTTTTTAATGGCGGCGATAGTGTAAAAGTGACATACGAATACGACGAAAGTGGTTTTGATTACACTTGCGCCGAACTTGATGACCTTGCACAGAGCCATGGCGGGAAAGAGGTTTAGCAGGCAGTAACATAAAAGTAGCGCCTATTCTTATAATAAAAGCCAAGATCATGCCGATACTCTGCATTTAGCTGTATAGGGTGCTTTACAAAAATTAACTACCATAAAAAATAGCTATGTATAAATAGCCTTACTGTATAAAAAGCGCCATTGATACAGTGCTTCAATGGCGTAAAATTATATTTTTAGATAGAAAAAAAGCTGAAACTATTTCGCTACCGAAACTTCCACTTTCGATGAAGATGAACTCGCAAGATCCAGTACTTCATAATAATTTAAGCCATCAATTTTTTTACCAATAATAAAATAATTCATTTCATTCATCATGGTTGGGTCGCCTAAAACATCTTCTGCGCTTTGCACATCAGAAAATTGAATTGCAATTAAGGCGCCTATAAAGCGCATTACATCTTGAGATTTTAATGTCTTTAAAACTTTATTAACTCCGGCCTGAGTTGACTCAGGTGTAGAACCATCAAATCTAAAATCACTTTTTGTACTAGCGCATGCACTAAGCATTAATATTGATAGTGCGATAAGTAAATGTTTCATATATATCCTTATTTGTTATTCGTGGTACTTGCGGATCATCGCCACTTTACCATTTTCAACTTCAATCACTTCCATCATTGTGGAGGTGTATTCTATTGGCTGCTTACTTTGCGGGTGAATGCCCTTTGCATGACTCTTATAACGAATAGCAAAGCCTGTATTGTTAAACACAAATGTATTAAGCAGTGTGCTTTCAAACAACGTGTGCGCACCTAAGTAAAAACTCATACCTTTGCGCATCTGCTCTTTGCCATCAGGAGTACGTGAGTCATCCGATTGATACGGAATATGCTGATTGCCAATATCATCGGCACGGGCTAAAAGGCTAAGAAATATAATTAATAGAAAGCTTAGCTTGCACTTCATAACGACTCTTTTTAAAAAAGTATTTTTACTAAAACGACTAAATTTATTAATACATTAATTTTTTAGCGCAGCTTTTCTTGCTAGTTCTTTTATATCTTCATCGATATTGTCATCAAAAGACATTGAATAAATTCTCCAACCTTCTTTCACTTTAAAAAATTGAAATTCAAAACGAATAGGCTGCCTATCGTAGGTTACTAGGTAGGTTACATGAACAAAAAGCTCCCCAACTTTATAATCAGAAACCTTATTAATGAAATTAATTTCACCAACAAGATCATCAAGTGAGGATAGCTGTGTTTTTATCTGTTTTACCTGGTCAGGTATCGACGATACATATTTATTACTTGCGTAAATGGAATCAACAGCATCGCTTATTTTTTCATCAGAGTACAATTCAAAAAATTTATCAACTTCTTCTTGGTAATTGTTAGCACTGACACCCGATGAGAGTAAAAGTAAAGCAGCAAATATAATTTTCATTTTTAACATTCCTTATTGTTTTTAATATAAAAACACACTATTTAAAGTAAATAAAGTTATAAAATACGGCAAATTACATTTTGCTCTTTACTCTATTTGTTGCAACGCTGTTGGCTGGGTCGTCTGGCCAAAAATGTTTAGGGTAGCGGCCTTTCATTTCCTTTTGCACATCGCGGTAACTGCTAGCCCAAAAGTGGGCTAAATCTTGAGTAAGTTGCAATGAACGTTTACCTGGCGATAGCAGCTCCATAAGCAATGGCAATTTACCATTGGCAAGCATAGGCGTACTGGTCAAGCCATAAACTTCTTGCATACGCACGCTTAGCTTTGCGGGGCCATCAAGTTGGTATTCTATCTTTATATTTGAGCCACTGGGCACCGTTAAGCGCAAAGGTAACAAAGCTTTTAACGTGGTTTGTTGTTGCCAATCAAAGCAGTTTTGTAATGCTTCAAAGTAGTTAAACTTTTTAAGCTGCGTGAGCGTTTTAATATCTTCTAAAAACACGCCTAGCCACTGCGCTGCATTTTGAATAAGTTGTTGCTCGTTTATTTGCGGGAATTTATCGGGCATTAAATTACTTGCTAGGCTCATACGTATCAGCAATTGTTGCGCATCAGGTTGCTCGTTAAATAAAGCAAAACCGTGTTTAGTAAATAAGCTAAGCCACGCTTTAGCACGCTCGCTCTTATCTAGTTTTTGTTTACTAGGCTGGCTGCTGAGCGTTATAGCCCCGAGCTTTACTTCATCTTGGTGAATAAAGCGCGCTGATTTTTCATCAAACTCACAACGAGTAAGTTCACTAAATAAATGCGGTAAAAATTCTTGTAACTCAAATGGGTTAAGCGCGGTGGCTGCAAATATACGCCCACCTTTGTGCCCGCCCATGGTTGCTATAGCTAAGTAATCGTCGTTGTGCCAGTAATCGGCATTTAACTCAGCACCAGCACCATTGGCAAGTAAATAACCATTACCACGTTTTTTAGCGATGCGATCGGGGTATGCCAATGCCACCAGCAAACTTATATAATGCGTATTTAATTCGCTGTTTTCGTCTTTTACTTTTAAGCGGCTTTGCCAATATTTTAACTGTTGTTTAAATACCGGATGCGGACGTTGCTGCTGGCTATGCAGCGCTAAGCTCAACTCGTTTGCACTATTTACTCGGCTCTCAAGTAATGCCACTAAATAAATAGCGAGCCTAAAAATACCAGGGAGTTGGTCATCAAGTATTTGTGCTTTTAATAGCATATGCGCCAAACGAATATCAGCACCAAAACCTAACATTTTACTGCCAAGCGGTGTGAGCTTACCTTTGCTATCAATAGCTTCAAGCATATTAAGCAGGTTACTTGCTTGTTCGCATTGCTGCTCAGTGGGCTTATCAAGTAGGGTTAGCTCATCAATACTGGCTCCCCACTGCTTTGCCTCAAGCATAAGTTGGCTTATGTCTGATGTGAGTATTTCGGGATTGTCGTGGCTATTACGTCGCTCAAAGGTTTGCTTTGAGCCAATTCGATAAACAATGCCCGGCTCTATACGTCCTGCACGCCCAGCACGCTGCACAGCAGATGAGCGCGATATACTTTGTGTTGTGAGCTCTGTAACCCCTGTTTTTAAATTAAAGGTGGCTGCACGGCGCTTGCCGCTGTCAATTACAATGCGTATGCCTTCAATAGTTAAACTGGTTTCGGCTACATTGGTGGTTAGCACTACTTTGCGCATGCCGTTTGGTGCAGGAGCAATAGCAGCTTGCTGATTAGCTTTATCTTGCTCGCCAAATAGCGTTGCAACTTGGCAGTTACTTGGTAAATCGCTCAGTGCTTGTTGCACGCGTAGTATCTCAAACTGCCCAGGTAAAAACACCAATACGCTACCTGTTTGCTCATTAAGTGCTTGTTTTATTATATTAGGAATTGCATCAAGCCAGCGGCTTTCATCTTTTATGGGTATGTATACTTCGTCTATCGGGTAGCTGCGACCGCTTGATTGAATTACAGGGCAGTCAAAAAAAGCTGTATAGCGCTCTGTATCTAGCGTTGCCGACATAAGCATGATGGTTAAATCTTCACGTAGCGCACTTTGGGTCTCGAGCGCAAAGGCAAGTGAGGTATCGGCTGCAATTGAACGCTCATGAAATTCATCAAATATCAGTAAATCAATATCGCTTAATTCGGGATCGTTTTGCAGCATGCGTGTGAGCATGCCTTCGGTGACTATTTCGAGGCGCGTATTAGCGCTTACTTTACTCTCGCCCCTGATCCGCAAACCTACACTTTGCCCAACACTCTCGTTTTGGCACTTTGCTAAATAACTGGCAATATTACGTGCAGCTAAACGGCGAGGCTCTAGCATTACAATACGTTTAAAATGTCCATCGCGCATAAGTTGTAACGGCAACCACGTAGATTTACCCGCACCAGGCGGCGCTTGTAATAACGTAATAGGATTACTTTGTAATGTAGTAACGAGTTGTTGATATATGTCTTGAACCGGCAGCACAGCTATTTACCCAAAATTGCTTTGTGTGCATTGTAACAAAAACCAAAAATAAACGCGCCGCTAAAGCTATGTGGTTATAAAGGATTTAATTAAGGGTTACATAATCAGAAATAATTACAGACCTCTCTGTACATTTTTTAAGGATGTGCTCAAAACATTAATCATTACTGCCCCAATAAAAACATAACACACTGATTATTAATATAAAATAAAGATTTAACTTGTTGGTACACGCTTTGCTCCTTTTATACTGAACGTTAATTAAATCTAAGTAAGGAGAAACTTATGAACAGCGATCGTATGAAAGGTAATTGGAACGAACTTAAAGGTAAGGCTCAACAGAAATGGGGCGATCTTACTGACGACGATTTAGACAAAATTGAAGGTAGCCGTACAGAGCTAGTGGGTAAAATCCAGCAGCAGTATGGTAAATCTAAAGAAGAAGCAGAGCGTGAAGTTGATGAATTTGAAAAAACTCACTAATCGCTAACTTCTAAAAAAACCGCCATTTTGGCGGTTTTTTTGTTTAAGCTGTAGGTTATTTAGTTACGCTTTTAGCTGGTCACCTATTGGTAACTGCCTAATACGCTTTCCGCACGCGGCAAAAATAGCATTACATAATGCTGGCGCATAAACTGGTGTAGATGGCTCGCCTACCCCTGCTGGAGGTGCGTCACTTTGTACAATTTCAACGTCAACTTCAAGTGGTGAGTCGCTCATACGCGGTACGCGATAATCATGAAAGTTACTTTGCTGCACGCGGCCTTTATCAAAGGTAATACCATCGCTGATTGCAGTTGTAATCCCGTAAATAGAACCACCTTGAGTTTGGTTTTTAACGGTGTCAGTGTTTACAACCGTACCCGCATCAATGGCTACCCACGATTTAATTACTTTTAAATCGCCAGCATCCGACACTTCTACTTCAACTACCGTAGCTACGTAAGTTAAAAAGCTTCTGTGTGCTGCTATGCCTAAACCTCGCCCTTTAGGAAGTTCTCGACCCCATTTACTCATGTCAGCTACTTTTTCAATAACATGGCGCAGTCTGCCAATATCTAACGGATAAACCGCTTTATCGCCACCGTAATTATCGTATGTAGCATTTTGCTCTGTTACATCAACAATACGACTCGGACCTATGGTGTCTAGTAAATAGTCTTTTTGGTCGCGACCGGCTTTGTGCGCTGCTTCGCCAATAAATGACTGAATAGCAAAGGCATGAAAAATATTTGATACAGAGCGCATCCAACCAATTCGTGCTTTGGCTTGCGCATCACCGTTTTCTAACTTCATGTTAGGTGTGTTAATTGGGTTATCGGTAAACCCTAAGCGCAGTTCAAAGCTTCCTGGCGTAGTCGCCCCTTCTGAAAAGGTAGACGTAATTGGTGAAAACGCAGTGCGGTGTAAATAAGATTCTATTGCGCCATTTTTATCTAACGATGCTTCAATGTGCTGAGCCGAAACTGCATGGTAAAAACCATGTTGTATGTCGTCTTCACGCGTCCATTGCACACGAATAGGTTTGCCTACTTTCATTGAAAGGTAAGCTGCTTCTGCTGAAAAGTCAGGTTTTGACTTACGCCCAAAGCCGCCTCCTAACATGGTAACGTGAACATTAATTTTGCTCTCATCCATGCCAAGCATGGCAGCCACTGTTTTCATATCGGCTTGTGGATTTTGCGTAGCAGCCCATATATCAACACTATCTTTGTTGTACATAGCCGTTGCACAAGGCGGCTCCATTGGTGCTTGAGCAAGATGCGGTGCGTAATAATCAGCTACGAGTTTATTGCTCGATTTAGCCAATACGCTCATGGCATCGCCTTTATCACGTATGTTTGCCTGTGGAGTTTGTACTGTTTTTAATAATGACTTTTTAAATTCTTCTGAATTGTAATCGCCATTTTTGCCATCATCCCACACGACTTTTAATGCTTTACGCCCTTGCCATGCAGCCCATGTGTTTTTAGCTATAATCGCAATTCCACCTTTTGGCTGAAACTGCGGTGCGCCTTTTGGTGCAGGAATTTCAATAACATCTATAACGTCGTTTATCGCTTTTGTAGCACTGGCATCAAACGACTTAACAACACCGCCTACCACTGGCGGGCGTTCAATTATAGCCACCAGCGCTTGTGGCTCGCGTACATCGGCTGCAAATATTGCTTTACCTGTTACTAAATCGGCTAAATCTATGTGCGCCATGCCAGTATTAATGTAGCGCCATTCTTTGCGTGTTTTAAGTGTTAGTTTGTCAGCTTCTGGTGGCGTTATTGTAAGCGCTAAGTCGATTAAATCTTTATAAGTAAGCGATTTACCTGAGCTGTGTGTAACAACGTGTTGATTAGCAGTACAGGTTTGTGGGTCAACTTTCCAATACTTAGCGGCAGCGTGCTGCATCATGTAACGCACACTTGCGCCCATTTCACGCAGGCGCTTCATGTTGTAGCGAATACTGCGCGAGCCATCGGTATTTTGATCGCCGTATTTAGGGTCGCCCTTACCCTGAATAACAATAACCTTATCCCACGCGGCTTCCATTTCATCGGCAACTATTTGTGCAATCGCGGTGCGAATTTGCTGACCCATTTCAGAGCGATGGCAGGTTATTTCAACCATGCCGTCTGGGCGCAGTGCAATAAATAAGTTTGCGCGTTTTGCTTGCTCAGATGGCTGCTCTAATACACCCGCAAATGCTCTTGGCGCACTGCCTACAAAATAAGTACCGAGTACTAACGCACCTATCGCACTGGTTTTTAAAAACTTACGGCGGTTTAAATCAAAGTATTTGTTATCTTGGTTCATACTTCTTCCCCTTGTTCATTTGGGTCAAAATATTGAACACTCGCCATTGTTTTAGCAGCTGATTTAATTGCTTTATGAATACGCGGGTATGTACCACAACGGCAAATATTTCCCGACATATTACTTACTATTTCATCGTCGGTAGGGGTTGGGTTTGCAGCTAATAAGCTTGCAGCTTGCATCATTTGGCCGCACTGGCAAAAACCACACTGCGGTACTTTATGCTCAACCCATGCTTGTTGCACTGGATGGTCGCCCTGCTCGCTTAGCCCTTCAATTGTCGTAATTGAATGCCCTGCTGCTGCCGCTACAGGCAATACACACGAGCGCTGAGCTACCCCATCAATATGCACGGTACACGCACCGCACTGTGCCATACCACAGCCAAATTTAGGCCCAGTTAAATTCAATTCATCTCGGAGGTACCATAATACTGGCGTTGACGGATCGCCAGAAAACTCATGTTTATTACCATTAATGGTAAGCGTGATCATACTAAACTCCTTGGCAAAGCGCTTTACAGGAGGGTTCCTTGTTGCGCGAGAACTATTTTTAATTACTTACTATTTTATACTTACTACTTTTAGCCTACCACTTAGATCTGTTTTATAAAAATACTAATTATTAGAACGTTTAAACCACATTGAAAATATTAACGTCTGATTATTAGTATTATGACTAGGCCCTGCTGACCTTTTAGATTGAAACTCAATCTAGGGGAGATTTAATCGCGGCGAGAGGTTTGTAAACAACAAAGCGTAAATTGCCCCAATGCAGAACCCTTGGGGCATTGCATGTTAAACCTCGAAAGATAAACAGCCCTAAATAAAAGTTTAAAAAGACTATTAATAAATAAAAAACCGCCATTTGGCGGTTTTAGATAGTGTAAATAAGCTTTTAACTATTAATTAAAACGGCGTCTACCAAATAAAACCACTGATAGCAGCGTAAGTAAGTAATAAATACTGCCACCTGAGCTAGAGCCTGAATCAGATGAAGGAGTCGCTAGCGCAGCTGCTTGCTTACCTTCAACGTTTATAGTCACAGTTTGAACTGCAGAACTATCAAATTTATCTTTAGCTACATAGCTAAACGTTACTACATGATCGGATTCGCTCGTAGGAGTTAGTTTAAACAATCCAGTATCAGGCTCAAATGTTAAAGTTCCTGAGTTTGGCTCGGTTACCACTTCAAATTCAAGTGTATCGTTGTCGCTATCTAATGCTGAAAAGCGACCATTCACTTCACTCTTATAAGAGGTGTTATATGTTACATTTTGAGCTTGTGGGGCTGTATTTGTCAGTTCAATAACAACATTATGAAGCTCAGATTCAACTAAAGAATCTTTCACTGTAAAGCTAACTGATACTGGCTCAACCGAGTCACCACTTGGTGAAAAGGTCACGCTACCTAAAGCAGAGTCCATTAACTGAATTTGCCCATGAGCAGGCGAATTTTTAATTTGAAATACTAATGGCTCTGCGTCTTCATCCATACCTTCTAGATTAAAGTTAAGCGGTGTATTCCAATGAGTTTGCAGTGCCATATTATTTGCTGTTGGTGCTGTATTTTTTAGCTCTAACGTTAAGCTTGATAACGCTGAACGTGAACGCTCTTTTACTGTGTAGTAACTAAGCTCGTCAATGCCTACAGCGCCCGATGGTATATAAGTTAATAGACCCGCCTGTCTGTCGGTAAACTCGACCCTACCCAGAGTTGGTCTCTTATTTAAAACTACATAATCAATATCATCTGATACAGGTAAATCTATTTGTATGCTTTTTAAAACATGATCAGAGTAGCTTACAGCTTCAGGCTTAGCTAAAGGCTCAGCAACTTGATTAGAAAACACCTCCAATGACTGACCTGCCAACAAGGTATAATCAACATTATTATACGTAGAAGTTGCTAACCAACTGTCATTATTCTTACGCTTAGCAGTGTATGAAACCACATTGCTATCTAGGTTATATTCACCAAACTGATCAGAACACGAATACTGCACAAACCCAGCTCTTACAGACACAATGTTATTTAAAGTATTTTGGCACACTTCACTAATTAATGTTGTCTGCCCATTTAAAGCCACTTTATAAAGTGAGCCATTATAGGTAGAGGCAACTAAAGTTTCTTCTCCATTAATAACAGTGTTAACCAAACCGTTAAAGCTTTGCTCTAAAGCAACTTTAGAAATAGTGTTTTCAGAGTAGTCATAACTAATGAGGTAATCACTAACGAGACTAACCACATCTATATTTTCGTTATTAAGAAAGCTTCCAGTTACTATTGAACTCATGCCGCCCCAATAAAATCCTAAGCGAGGCGATGTTTTTAATAACTCTCCAGTTTGCCCATTTAATACTTTAAAAAAGGTACCTTCACTTCCGGTATGCTCAGCGCCATTACCTACTATTATTTCTAACTTGCCATCATTATTAATATCTAACGTTGTTAAGGTACTAATGTAGTCTCCGCCGCCAAGATATGTTTGAAATAGCTCTTCACCCGTTTCAGGTGAAAACACCTGTACATTCGCATCGTATATAGCAGAGCTGCCAGTAATAATATAATTCTTACCATCATCAAACAGCTGAGCAGTAGTGACTAAATTGTTATCATCCCAATCGTTATTAACGCTTATATTTGTAAGTATTTTTTCATTAGTTTGTGTATCTACTATGTGCAAAGCGTTACTGTCACGCTCGGAATAAAGTATATCTAAGCTTCCGTTATTATTAATATCACCAAGTGCTAACGCTTTATTTGAGTAGTACTTAATGCCTTTAGCCCACTGCTGGGCTTTATCATCCGTGTTGTGAATATAAAAACCATCTTCACCTGACGAAGAATAACCTGAGCCCCAAGCAATATTTTGTTTGCCATCGCCGTTAAGGTCATCTACAACAATGCCCGACACACCATGCTCTGGATTATTAATACTCCAAAACTCAACGCCTGTTGTGAGTGAAAGCGCATATAAGCTCCCCCACTGACCATCGCCGTAAACTAAATCATCGGTACCATCATTATCGATGTCTGCAACTATTACTTTATCGATATCTAAGTCGCTTTGGGCTGTCCATAAAATACTTTCAGTGCTTGGGCTAAGCATTTCTATGCTGTACCAACTTTGCCCATTAATCACTTCATCTAAGCCGTCGTTATTAATATCAACAGTAATTAAATGCTCGCCATTAATACTTACACTAAGTTGTTTGTGCAGTACAAATTCTGAATTTTCAAACCTATAAACTCCACCATCACTAAATAAAACTTCTTTTGCATTAGCCTCAGTAAACGAGCCTGTCACAAAATTTTGTGGTACGTTTTCAAGTACCGCAATTTCAGATAAATCGAGCGAGTTAAGAACAAAAAGCTTACTACTTTGATAAACAAAAAGCTCATCTTGGCCATCGCTGTTTATATCAAACTTATCTGCTGCTCTTGGGTAATAAAATTCTTTGCTTAGCTCTATTTCTTGAGTGACTAAATTAACTTTATGTACTGCGTTATTGTCTAAAACATATAAGTAATATGTATCTGCCACTGTATCTTTAATTAGTGTGGTATCTTCAATATAGTCATCAAAGTCGTAGCGAGCTGTTACTTTATACGCACCTTTTACATACTCTATAATATTAAAATTGCTCTCTTGGGCAGATATTATGTGCTTGCTACCCACACCCGACAAAGGTGCAATGTACATGCCTTTGCGACCTGTTGAGTTACCTAATGAAAATTCACGAAATACGCTACTAAGCTCTATGCTTTGCTCGTCTGAGGCCGCTTGAGTAAGGCTATTATTTTTTATAATTGGCGCGAGTTGAGGCTTTTTAGGTAAACTTTCAAAATGAGCTTTATCAAAATTTATTTTTTGATCGTTAATTAAAACAGCATCACCGTAAGTATTTTTTTGAGTGTTTTTTATAAATTGTGCATGAGTATTGGCATTCACTGAATACGCGCTCATCATGAGCAACGTAAGGCAAGATAGTTTAATCAATTCCATAATCCTTTGTATTTCTTTATTTAATAACGCCACTACAACTGTAACGTTCCATTAACACGGCATTATATAGAGTAAAAACCGGAAATAAAGAGGCGATTAACAAAGTTTTACAAAGACATAGAAGAAATAACGCAATAATATTTAGCTTGCAGCTAAGCTACTTTTCTAAAACACTTAGCCGCATACTTACTAATTAAAATCGATTAATGAGTGCTTATAACATCTTCAGACAACAATTTCTCATCGTCTTTATAAACTTCAAGCCAACCTGGTGGTGATGTATCACAGCCAATAATGGTTACATGTAGTATGTAACTATAACGCCCATTTTTAAACGTATAATGGTGATTACCGCCAGTGCCACTAACCGTTACATCGCCGTTAAATAAAACCATATCAGGCTTATCCTTTGCTCTTTTATCAATATTTCACACTGCATATCGATAATTATGATCGCCTAAATCATCAACACGAATATGGTAGTTAGCCGTTTTCCAATCGAGTACTGGTTTTTCAAAGGTATTAATACTTGCGTGCAAGGATTGTTTATCGTCTTCGATTAAACTTTTAGCAAGTGTCTGCTCTTTAGTATTTTGTGTATTTACAGCAATAATTTTACCGTCGGTATCTACCCACATAACGCCGTTATTTAGCATAATGCCGCGCCAACCTACTTTCTCCCAATCAGTTTTAATGTTTGAACTGGCAATAACTGCCGCTAGCTCATCATTAAATACTTCATCAAAGCGGTTAATAAACTCGGCTTCATTTTTAATGTCAGGTATGGGGTATCGTCGTTTAAGCGGGTAGCGAATATGTGCAGCAATCGCAGCTTTATCATGCGTTTTAAAAGCAGCAATAACAGGTAAAACGAACTCGTGATACTTTTGCTCAAGCGCAAATGTGTTAGATGTGAAAAGTAGTGATAGGCACAGTAGAATGTGGCTTAGATATTTCATTTATAGTCCTTTATTTATTCTGATGCTTAACAATCTTAAATGACTTGAAAGCAGCTCTAGCATATATAATTTCAACACCTCTATCCTGAATGCAGAGGAACTTCTCTAGCTCGCTTCTAGTTAACTTTGACTGGCATCCAATAATTATTTTAGATAGTTTCATATCCTCATTGAATGGCTGGAAATAAAGATCATTTTCTTTTTCAAAGTTATTAAGGCCCCGAATTGTTCTATATTCTTTTTCATATTCCCAATGTTTGAATTTAGAAAGTAATAACTTTAGTGGGAAGTTTTGATCATCTATTAAATTACTTTTAAACCTTTCAGAATAATATTTTACCTCTTGAGCATCCTCTTTGTTAGATAGCTCAAGTTCCACACATATGCCCTTGTGATTATTAGCATAATGAGCCCACTGAACAGGGTTTGACCAAATTTTACTAAAGCACAATATTCCAAATTTTCTTGAAACATCTAGTTTCATCCTATTTAAGCTTGCACGTATATAAGGTGTACTAGTTTCGATACCTAATAACTCAAAAGGATCATTCAAATTGTCAAAAGTTGAGGCCTTAACCCTCCTATTTGATAAGTTTTTTAGGCCAAATACCTCATCCATGTAATGATAAAGCTTCATTTAATCTATAATCCTATTATTTTTAGAAAAGAATCTTTTCCTGAATAAAAACCACGTTGCTCAGCTTTTTATTACTACTTATACTAAATAAACTCTGAATACATATGAACCAATTTTTACATCTTTTCAATTATATAAAAAAACGAGCCTGTCTTGGCTCGTTTTTGTTTTACTGATAGCTAGAAACTAACCGTTTCGCTCTACTCCGGATCATACCCCAAGTTAGGCGATAGCCATCTTTCAGCCTCTTCAAGCGTCATATTGGTTCGCTTAGCGTAGTCTTCTACCTGATCCTTTTGCACAGCGGCTACTGCGTAGTATTTAGCCTCAGGGTGTGAGAAGTACCAACCCGAAACAGCAGCACCTGGCCACATGGCGTACGAACTAGTTAGCTGCATACCAATGCGCTTTTCGGTATCGAGCAACTGCCAAATTTTCTTTTTCTCGGTGTGCTCTGGGCACGCTGGGTAACCTGGCGCAGGGCGAATACCTTGGTAGTTTTCGCGTATTAACTCATCGTTTGCTAGGTTTTCGTCTGGTGCAAACCCCCAATACTCTTTACGTACTTTTTCGTGCAGGTATTCTGCAAACGCTTCGGCGAGCCTGTCGGCAACCGCTTTAACCATTATTTTGTTGTAATCGTCTTGCTGTGCGTCAAACGCATTTGCTAAGTCGTCTTCTTCTAGGCCGCCCGTTACTGCAAACGCGCCAAAGTAATCAGGCGTGCCTTTTGGTGCTATGTAGTCGGCTAGGCAATAATTAGCAAAGTCGGTTTTTTCGGTTTGCTGACGTAAATGGCACGAAGTAGTTAATACTTCTTTGCGTGTTTCGTCGGTGTATATTTCTATGTCATCACCCACGCGGTTAGCCGGGAATAAACCAATTACACCAAGTGGTTGCAAACTGCCTGCTTTTTCAAGGTCGTCTAACATATCGTTAGCGTCTTTAAATAAGCTTTGCGCTTGCTCGCCTACTACTTCATCGTCCATTATGCGCGGGTATTTACCGGCAATTGACCACGTCATAAAGTATGGCGTCCAATCTATGTATTTACGCAAAGTAGCAATTGATACATTTTTAAACTCGGTCACGCCCAGCTTTTTAGGCACTGGTGGTGTGTAGTTATCCCAATCAAGCTTTGCAGCGTTATCGCGTGCGCGCTGGATAGTAACAGGCTTAGAGCGTGGTTTTTTACGCGCTTGTTGCTCGCGTACTTTTACATATTCAGCTTTAGTTTTAGCTAAAAAGTCAGGTTTAATGTCTTTTGATAATAAGTTTGAAACCACACCAACTGCACGGCTTGCGTTATTTACATACACAACGCCTTTATCATATTGCGGCTCAATTTTTACTGCGGTGTGCGCTTTAGAGGTAGTTGCACCACCAATGAGTAGCGGCAGTTCAAAACCACGGCGTTTCATTTCTTTTGCTACGTGTACCATTTCGTCAAGCGATGGGGTAATTAAGCCCGATAAACCAATAATATCGGCTTTTTCGTCGATGGCGGTTTGCAGTATTTTATCGGCAGGTACCATTACGCCTAAATCAATAACTTCATAGTTATTACATTGCAGTACCACGCCTACAATGTTTTTACCTATGTCGTGTACGTCGCCTTTTACGGTCGCCATCACTATTTTACCATTGGTTGAACCTTCTTCTTTTTCGGCTTCAATAAATGGGTCTAAGTAGGCTACGGCTCGTTTCATTACGCGCGCCGATTTAACCACTTGTGGTAAAAACATTTTACCTGCGCCAAATAAATCCCCTACTACGTTCATGCCATCCATTAACGGCCCTTCAATTACGTGAATAGGTTTATCGGCAGCAGCGCGGCACTCTTCGGTATCTTCATCTATAAAGGTAGTAATGCCTTTTACAAGCGCGTGCTCAAGGCGTTTTTCAACAGGCCATGTGCGCCATTCTAAATCTTCTACTCGCTCGGCTTGTGCCATACCAGAGTATTTTGGTGCAAGCTCTGCTAAACGCTCGCCTGCACCTGGGTCTGTGTTAAGTATTACGTCTTCAACGGCTTTACGAAGCTCTTCTGGGATGTCGTCGTAAACGGCGAGTTGCCCTGCATTTACAATCCCCATATCCATACCCGCTTTTATGGCGTGGTATAAAAATACCGAGTGAATAGCTTCACGTACTGGGTTATTACCCCTAAATGAAAACGATACATTTGACACCCCGCCCGATACTTTACAGTGCGGTAAGTTTTGTTTAATGCGGCGTGTGCCTTCAATAAATTCTACTGCGTAGTTGTCGTGCTCTTCTATACCGGTGGCTACGGCAAATATATTAGGGTCGAATATAATATCTTCCGGTGGAAAACCAATGTCTTCTACTAATATTTTGTAGCTGCGGGCACATATTTCATATTTGCGGTCTGCTGTATCAGCTTGCCCGTCAGTATCAAACGCCATTACAACGGCAGCTGCACCAAAACGTTTTATTATTTTAGCTTGGCGAATAAACGGCTCTTCGCCCTCTTTTAGCGATATAGAGTTAACAATGGCCTTACCTTGAATACACTTTAGGCCTGCTTCTATTACTTCCCATTTAGAGGAGTCGACCATAATGGGTACGCGTGAAATATCAGGCTCTGAGGCTATTAAGTTTAAAAACTTAACCATCGCGGCTTTTGAGTCCAACATGGCTTCGTCCATGTTTATATCAATAACCTGTGCGCCATTTTCTACTTGTTCGCGGGCCACTGTTAGCGCGGCTTCAAAGTCTTCTTCCATGATTAAACGTTTAAACATGGCAGAACCGGTTACATTGGTACGTTCGCCGACATTAGTAAATACTGCTATTTGTTGGGTCATGTTGGCTCCTTAATTTAAGTTACAGGCTTCAAGGCCTGATAAACGCATGCGTACTTCAAGCTCTGGCAATTGGCGTGGTTTAACGCCTGCTAAACCTTTTGCAAAAGCACGAATATGCGCAGGCGTGGTGCCACAACATCCACCTACTATATTAATAAAGCCCGATTTACCCCAATCGATAATTTCGGCTGCCATTTCAGGCGCTTCTAAGTCGTATTCACCAAACTCATTAGGCAAGCCCGCATTAGGGTGTACCGATGTAAAGGTTTCGCACACGCGCGAAAGCTCTTCTACATATTGGCGCAGTAAATCAGGGCCAAGCGCGCAGTTTAAACCAATCGAAATAGGCTTAATATGGCGAATAGAGTTATAAAATGCTTCGGTTGTTTGCCCAGAAAGCGTACGGCCAGAAGCGTCAGTAATAGTGCCCGAGATCATAACTGGTAATGTGCGCCCTGCTTGCTCAAAGGCTTCTTCTACGCCAAACGAGGCGGCTTTTGCATTAAGCGTGTCGAATATAGTTTCGATTAGTATTAAATCGGCGCCGCCTTCCATTAATGCAAGGGTAGACTCTACATACGCAGTAACTAGCTTATCAAAGGTGACATTTCGGTAACCCGGATCGTTTACGTCTGGCGAAATTGAACACGTTTTAGATGTCGGCCCTAAAACACCGGCTACATAGCGCGGTTTTTCTGGCGTTTTAGCCGTAAATTCATCGCAAATTGCGCGTGCTAATTTAGCCGACTCTAGGTTTATTTCACGGCTTAGGTTTGCCATGTCGTAATCTTCCATCGAAATAGTGGTCGAGTTAAACGTGTTGGTTTCGATAATATCGGCGCCCGCTGATAAAAAACCACGATGAATATCAGTGATTAAGTCGGGCTTGGTTAGGCTTAATAAATCGTTATTACCTTTAATTAATACATGCCAGTCTTTAAAACGCTCTCCGCGATAGTCTTCTTCTTCTAGCTTATGATCTTGGATCATGGTGCCCATTGCGCCATCTAAAATTAAAATGCGTTCTTTTAATGCGGCACTTATTTCGGCTTGCTTATTATTTGTAGGCGCGTTATTCGGCATAGTTGTTAGTCCTCACGTCTTGGCTAACTAAATTAATATCATACGGTGTGGTTTGGTACACGTAGTAATTTAACCAGTTCGAAAAAAGTAAAAAAGCATGGCTTTGCCACGTTTTTGAAGGTTGTTTGGTTGCATCGTCATCCGGAAAGTAATTTTCGGGCTTTGGTGCATTAGGGCTTTTTTTACAATCGCGCTCGTATTCTGCTTTTAGCGAGTCGGCGTCGTACTCTGGGTGGCCGGTTATAAACACTTGGCTACCCGATTTATTTTTAAGTAAGTAAGCCCCTACTCGCTCAGAACCTGCCAGTACAACGAGTTCTTCACAGGCGTTTATTTTATTTATATCAATATGGCCGTAGCGTGAGTGAGGTACCAAAAAGGTATCGTCGAATCCGCGAGTCAGTGCACCGTGATCAAAATAACACTGGTGAGTAAATACGCCACACAGTTTATCGTCTTTTAAATCGCGTTTTAAATTGTAACGGTGATATAACGCTGCATGCGCTGCCCAACACGAAAATAACGTAGAGGTAACGTGTTGCTCAGCCCAATCAATAATGACCTTTAGCTCATCCCAATACGCTACATCGTCGTATTCTAAATGGGCAAGTGGCGCACCGGTTACTATTAATGCATCGTAATTGTTGTCTTTAACCTCAGAAAAATAACGGTAGAAGGTATCAAGGTGCTCTTCTGAGTTGCTGCTACTGCGGTGAGTGTCGAGGCGCAGTAGTTCTACGTTTACTTGCAAAGGTGAGTTGGCAAGTAAGCGAATAAACTGAACTTCGGTTTCTACTTTATTAGGCATTAAGTTTAAAATAGCCAAACGCATTGGGCGTATTTCTTGCGTTTTTGCACGACTTTTTGGCATTACAAATACGTTTTCTTGACGTAAACGTGCAATTGCCGGCAACTCGTCTTTTACTGTAATTGGCATACTTTACTCCTGCTCATAAAAACCGAGGCTTAATTATGAACTGAAAGTAAAAAATATCAACCTCTAGATGTATAGATGTCCAAATGAAATTTATTCATGATTTTTTTAAGATTTACTAAAAGTTATAGATGAGAGGGAATGCATTTATATTGAAGTACTTTGTTTTAGTGAATTGAAATAGCGCTACTAAAATCAGTAGCGCTATTATAATTAAAAACGATAATTTACAGATAAATTAAGAGCGTAAATATCGCCTTCATTTGTATCAAAATATTGGTATTCAGCACTTACTTGCCAGCGTTGAGTTAGCCTAAAGTCAATGCCGGTTCCGTACGTTACGCCGCCTTCATCGTAGTTTTGCTCAGTTATTAGCGTAGAATTTGTATCTGTACCAGTTATTGATTCTGCAAGGTTTTTTAAGTCGCCTTCATTGTAACTTAATTTATTTCTACCATAGCCACCAAATAAAAACACATCAGCTCGAGATGAAATTGGATAATTAGCTTTTACAAATATACTTGTTTGCAAATCAAGGCTTGAATCGATTTCGCTCTTAATGAATTCTGAACTCAGCGAACCGTCCTGTGGGTTCTGAGTGTAAACAATTCCGTTTAGAGGCGTTGACTCATCATTTAACCCAAAACCTATACGCCCTTCTAATGCAAAGTAACGCGAAAACTGATATCCAAACCGGCCGTAAAGCGTTGTAAACTGTATGCTATCACTCTCGTATACATCAATTTGCGTAGACCCTATCCCTATTCCTTGGTAATAACCATTTACGTGGAGTATGTCTGCTTGGCTCGAAAATGAGTATAAACCTAAAAGTAATGCCCCTAACCTTGTAACTATTTTCATGTTCATTCCTTTAAACCTTTGTAATATTTAATAATGTGATGTTTAACAACAAACTAAGTGTGGCCTGCCTATATAACTTGCTTATACTTTACAGCTTGTAAATATACTGTACCACTTTTGTTAAAAATGAAATGTATTTGAACAATATAAAACAATAGATTACAGAATTTTACACAATAGAAATCCTGTAATAGTAGTGTTTTTAACGAGCAATCAAAACAAAGTACCGCTTAGGTAAGTGTATTGTTCTATACAGCATTCGTTGACTGTTTCACCCGTCAGCCACTACAATACAACATTGAAATTTTTATTATTATTTGAAGGCTTTCCTCCATGGTTTTACCTGATAAATTTATATTCTCGATGAGTCGAGTATCTAAGGTTGTGCCACCTAAGCGCACTATCTTAAAAGATATTTCGTTGCACTTTTTTCCTGGCGCTAAAATTGGTGTGCTTGGTTTAAACGGTTCTGGTAAATCTACGTTACTGCGTATTATGGCCGGTGTTGACCAAGATTTTGAAGGTGATGCACATCCTCAGCCTGGTACTAAAATTGGTTATTTACCGCAAGAACCTGTTTTAGACGAAAGTAAAACAGTACGTGAAACTGTTGAAGAAGCTGTTGGCGAAGTTAAACATGCACTTAAACGTCTTGACGAAGTGTATAACGAATACACCATGGAAGACGCTGACTTTGACGCACTTGCAAAAGAGCAAGGCGAGCTTGAAGCTGTTATTCAGGCGCACGATGGTCATAACATCGACAACGTTTTAGAACGCGCAGCTGATGCACTTCGCCTGCCAGAGTGGGATGCTAAAATTGAGCACCTTTCAGGTGGTGAGCGTCGCCGTGTTGCTATATGTCGATTATTACTTGAAAAACCAGACATGCTTATCCTTGATGAACCTACTAACCACTTGGATGCTGAGTCGGTTGCATGGTTAGAGCGCTTCTTACACGATTACGAAGGCACTGTTGTGGCTGTAACGCATGACCGTTACTTCCTTGATAATGTAGCTGGTTGGATATTAGAGCTTGACCGTGGTGAAGGTATTCCATGGGAAGGTAACTACTCTTCTTGGCTTGAACAAAAAGATGCGCGCTTACAGCAAGAACAAAAATCTGAAAAAGCACGTCAAAAATCAATTGCGCAAGAACTTGAATGGGTTCGTTCAAACCCTAAAGGTCGTCAAGCTAAGTCAAAAGCACGTATGGCTCAGTTTACTGAAATGCAGCAGTCTGATTACCAAAAACGTAACGAAACTAACGAGATGTTTATCCCACCTGGTCCGCGTTTAGGTGACCAAGTACTTGAAGTAACTAATCTTCGTAAGAGTTTTGGCGATCGAGTTTTAATTGATGACTTAAGCTTTAGCATGCCAAAAGGTGCCATTGTGGGCATTATTGGCGCGAATGGCGCGGGTAAATCAACGCTGTTTAAAATGATAAGCGGTGAGCAAACGCAAGACAGCGGTAACATCAGCGTTGGCGAAACAGTACACCTAGCTACTGTTGATCAGTTCCGCGACGGTATGGACGAAAGCAAAACTGTTTTCCAAGAAATATCAGACGGACAAGACGTACTGAAAATTGGTAACTTTGAGTTCCCAAGCCGAGCATATGTAAGTCGCTTTAACTTTAAAGGTAACGATCAGCAAAAGTTTGTTAAAGACCTATCAGGTGGTGAGCGTAACCGTTTACACCTTGCTAAGTTATTAAAAGCTGGCGGCAATGTGTTACTACTCGATGAGCCAACCAATGACTTGGACGTTGAAACACTACGTGCACTGGAGAACGCTATTTTAGAGTTCCCAGGTTGTGTAATGTGTATCTCGCATGACCGTTGGTTCCTTGACCGTATCGCTACACATATTTTAGATTACCGTGATGAAGGTCAAATTAACTTCTTTGATGGTAACTACACTGAATATGAAGAGTGGCTTAAAAAGACCCTAGGCGCTGAGGCAACTCAACCTAAACGTATTAAGTACAAAAAAATTGGCTAAAAATATTGGTTAATTTTATGTTTGTATAACTTAAGCCCTGCACTTTGCAGGGCTTTTTTATGTCACCAGCATTACAGGAGCACATCTTGCTAGCATGTAGAGAATTACCCGCTATGCTTAATTTATTATAAAAACAGTAAGGCTAAATTAGGTTATGCAAAATCGTCGACAGTTTTCTCGTGTGCTATTTTCAACTAACGCTCTGTTATGTTTTGATAGCCAACAGTATCCGTGTAAATTACTCGATCTATCGTTACATGGCGCGTTGGTTACTAATTGTGATGCATTTATTGGCAGCCACAATACGCAAGCAATACTGCGTTTTACATTACCTCAAAGCGATATAGAAATAAAAATGGAAGTAGTGATTTGCCATATTGAAGCCGATCATATTGGTTTAAAATGCCATCACATTGATATAGACAGTATTACTTATTTAAAGCGTTTAATAGAGCTAAACTTAGCCGATGATGAGCTACTGCATCGCGAATTAGCGTCACTTATTAATGACTCACAATAGACTCATTCTCTTAAGTTGATTACCATAGCGCAAACTTTATAAAGCTTGTAAATATGCGCTTAAATCCTCATTTGCCTTTGGTATACCATCCTAACTACTCGTTTAGCTTTGATCCTAAGCATCGCTTTGTAATGAGTAAATTTGCACATTTATATCAACATGTTGCAAAGCTTGGTTTAATCGGCAGTAACCTAGTTGAGCCAATATTAGGCACGCCAGAGCCCCTTGAGCTTGTGCATTGCGATAATTATATCCAAGATTTATGGCACAACCGCTTAGATGAAAAAGCAATGCGTCGCATTGGTCTACCTTGGTCAAAAGAGCTTATGGCACGTACATTTACAGCCCCTCAAGGAACGCTTCAAACAGCCCGCTTAGCACTTAAACACGGTATAGCGTGTCATCTTGCTGGTGGTACACATCACGCACATAATGACTTTGGTTCAGGTTTTTGTATGGTTAACGATTTGGCCTTTACCACGCAAACTTTAATTGAATCGGGTGAGGTAACTAACGTACTTATTTTTGATTTAGACGTGCACCAAGGTGATGGCACAGCTGCAATGTTACAGCATCAGCCCTATGCGTATACTTGCTCTATCCATTGCGAAAAAAACTTCCCCTTTAGAAAGTCCGCTAGCGATTTAGACATTGGCCTGGCAAATAATATGAAGGACGACGAATACCTTGCCATAGTTGACGAAACACTAAGTTATTTACTTAAAGAGCTAAACCCAAGCTTAGTACTTTACGATGCTGGCGTTGATATTTGGCAAGGTGATGGCTTGGGTAAGCTAGATATTAGCTGGGATGGCATAGCTAAACGTGACCATTTAGTGCTAAAACGCTGCCTTGAACACAATACACCTGTAGCTACTGTGATAGGTGGAGGTTACGATAGAGATCACCTACGCCTCGCTAAACGCCACGCTATTGTTGTTGAACAAGCTGCTGGCTTTTAGTTTGAAAGAAAAATGTTAAATTATCGTTCTTGTTTAATATGTAAAATAAAAAAGAGCATATTATGAAACAGCTATTTATTACCATCACGCTAATTTTATTAAGCTTTACAGCTTACGCACAAGGTACAAGCTCAGAAGCAACATATCCTAAATTGCCAACATTAAATTTACAAATGGCTGATGGGTCGCCACTCAACACTCAAGATTTATTAGGTCAACCTTACGTTTTACACTTTTGGGCAACATGGTGTCCGTACTGTAAAAAGCTGCAGCCAGCACTTCAAAAAATTGATGATATGGGATTAAAAGTTATTGCCGTGAGCTTTGAAGAAGATGACGATGCTACTCCCGCTAAAGCACTTAGCGAAAGAGGTTATACTTTTAAAACAGCTGTAAAAGCCGATGCAATAGCACAGCAATTAGGTATACGAGGCACACCTACTACATTATTTGTAAATAAAGAAGGCAATGTAATTTGGCTGACTAATACGTCAAACCCAGAAGATCCAAATCTTCATTTAAATGCACGAACATTGTTGCACTCCATAGACATGGCAACTGAGTAACTTATTGCGCTTTTAACTGATTAGGTGTTAAGCCTGTCCAGCGTTTAAAGGCGCGCCGAAAGTTAGGTATATCGTAAAAAGCTAAATGTTCAGCGACTTGTTCGTTATGTTTGGCGCACAGAGTAAGTAGGTAAATAGCTTTGTGCTTATTTTGCTCATCTATTAACGCTGAAAAGCGTACCCCATTGAGTTTGAGTCTGCGCTTAAATGTAGCTGAGCTCATAGCAAAGTGCTTTGCGGTGCACTCTAAATTAGCACTTGGGTGAGAGTATAAGTATCTGCAGACGGCTTCAATAAAAGTCATGCTAACTACGCTTTTATTATGTAGCTGCGACTGCGCTTGCATAAATCGTAATTGAATCGCATGCGGGTTTTTAGCCCTTAACATGGTTTTATTTAATACCCAGCGAGTACATGGCTTATCAAAACTTACCTTTAGCCCTAAATTTTGCTCGTATTCTTGAATATGCCGAGGGCGTTTAAAAGCAAAGTCGAACTGACAATGCGGGTAACTTTCGCTCACTCGTTTAAGTAAACTATAAAATGCAGTGCTGTATATCTCTAGCACATAGTGGTAAAGGCTTTCATCAAACCCATGTGCTGGCTGAATATAAATATAAACATTATCGTTTTTAATATACGTTTGGCTAAACAGCAAAGGCGCTAATTGCATTCTTAAAAGTGATAATTGCTTTAATACTTGAGCTAAATTATCGCTATATTTTAATGCCTGAGCTTCGGCTCGAGTGTCGTTAATAAGTTGGCTACCGAGTAAAAAACCACTGTCAGTACTTTTCATCAACAACTTAAATTGAGCTAATAAACGCACCTGCTGAGACACACTAAATGTATGCTGAAAATTAAGTAAGTCTTGTTCAAAAATACCGGTACCGCGTAGCAGCTTATGTAAATTTATGTTTCGGCTTTGAGCAAGCTCTACAGCTGACGTAATAAGCCCTTGAGCGCTTAAATATTTGTCGTCTTGGCTAACAAACATGTGCACGGTGCGCTACTTTTAGTTGATGCTTTTTTTGTTGTAATTGACTATGCAGTTGGCTTGTTAGTTTACCTGTACTGCTATGCGTATTACCTTGTATTAAGGCGGTAGTGACATATTGAAACTTTGCTTTTTTAGATGCTTCAACTTTAAATGCACAATGCTTTAGAGCTCCTTTAATTTGTGCCATCAACTCTTTAGCTTGCTGCTCTGTGGTGGCTGGCATCAATACCATAAAGCAATCCCCTGCGTAGCGGCACACTACATCACTTAGTCGGCAATTCATTAACAATAGCTCGCTAATTTCACGCAGTAACCGGTCGCCCTCACTAAAGCCAAACTCACTATTAAAATGCGAAAAATCACGAATATCAATAGCCCCAAGCCAGAGTGGTTGTTTGCTCGTAAGTTGCTCTTTAATTGCAGAATCTAGGTACTGCGCCTTATAAAGACCTGTAACTGAACACACCTTATCGTGCTCACGTAAATGCGCTTCACGGCGGCGTAGCTGACGATTTAATACGTACTGCTCTTGATGCCAATAATACAAACCCACACTCGTTAACAACATGCCTAAAGGTGCTGGCAGAGATTCAATCCAACTGAGCCATTGATGGGCGGGATGCATTAGCCATTCATCAAGTAAATCGAGGGTTGCCGAGAACATAAATAACCCAACACCTATCACTAAGTAAGTGGTTACTTTACCCGGTGGTCTTGAAATTAATAACGCGGCAATCCATACGAGAGTCATTAATACAATACCGCCCTCCCCCATAATATCGAGCCACTGAATACTGGCGTAAGTTTTTAATACACCTAAATAACTACTTAAAAACACAGCGCTAAAAAACATCGCAATAATAGCGTTTATTAATAATCGGTGGCTGATAAAGGGGTTAAATCGCATGTGCGGTATCTCGTTTATAAATGAGTTTTAAAGTTAGTTCATACAAGTTTTTGTTAGCAGGGTCATATTAGCTCAGCTATATGACAACTAAATGATACCTACTTTAAAAACAGCCCTGCACGGTACATAACACCTGACTTTACGAGGAGTGATAAAAGCTCAATACGCTCTAGATATTGCTCAAACACCTCTAAATACATGTATTTAAACTAAACACTGTCACATTTACGTAATCAAATATCTTTAGCTTGCTCGCCATATCAAGAAACAACCCAGCAATAACCAAGAGCAAATACAATGAAAGACTTTAAAATAAAAGCACTGGTAGCCGCATTAGCCTTATGTAATTTAACGGCTTATGCAGAAGATGATGCAAAAGAAACCACAAAAAAAGATATCGAAGTTTCTGACAAAATTGTTGTATACGGTGAAATTGGCTACAGAAACCGCTCAGACGAACTCGCACCAACCTTAGAATATTCACAAGAGTACTTTCAACGTTTTGAACCATTGACCGCAGGCGATGCATTAAAACGAGTACCCAGTGTTACATTTTTATCGGATGTGCTTGAATCGGATGGTGCACGTATGCGGGGGTTAAGCCCTGCTTATACAAAGGTGCTTATAAACGGTGAAGAAGTACCTGGCGCTGGTGCCGACCGTTCATTTTTTGTTGACCGAATTCCGGCTGAGTTAATTGAACGCGTTGAAATTATTCGCTCATCAAGTGCTAACCGCTCAGCCGATGCTATTGCGGGCACATTAAATATTGTATTGCGCGATGGTTACAGTTTAGATGGCGGTTACTTGCGTGCTGGTGGCTTGCTTTATGACGATGGTGAATTTAAAGAAAGCTTGGCTGCTGTGTACGGTACTGAATTTGCTGGTGGGCGCTTATTACTTGGTGCAAATTTACAAGGCAGATATAACCCAAAACAAAAAACTAGTTTGCGCTACGGCGATAGCCCTGAAAACAATATAAATTTTCAAACAGAAGAGTTTGATAACCGCGAAGACCAATCAGACACTCGCGATGGCGACGACACATCACTTAACTCCAGCTACGAAATTGTTTTTGACGACGATAGTCAGTTTAATATTAGCGCTATGTGGGTTGATACAGAGCGTACTGAGGATGAACGTTCATTTGAATACAACGACCCAACTGCAACCAATAACGATATTGTAAATGGCGGTAACTTAGAAACAGATAATGCCAATGTTAAATATATTGACCAAACTAATTACAACATCAATACCGCTTATGAATTTCTACTACTAAGCGGCACAAGTAAGTTTAAATTTGGCTTTGCTCGGTTTGAAGAGTCTGTTTATGAGGAAGAAGTCGAATTAGATACCTCAGAGCTGCCTATGGTATTTGAAGAAGAGCAAACTAAAAGTGAAATAGATGATAAAGAATGGACTCTACAGTGGCAACACAGCCAACCTTGGGGTGACAGCAAAGAAATTCAGCTTGGTGCATTTTTACAAAATAAAAAACGCGACAGTGAAATTTTAGAATCGCAAAACGAATTAGAACTTGCACTTACCAGTTGGGATCAATACGCAGCATCACCTTTAACGCTTGCTGCATTTAATAGCGAGTACGAAGCGGTTACTGGTGGTGTAAATACTTTAGAAGAAGATCGCTTTGACTTATTTGCCCTTGTTAAGCACAAAGATGATTTATTTGCTTGGGAGCTGGGCGTTCGCTGGGAGTCTACCGATTCTAAAATTAATGATAAAACAATTGGCGTGACCGAAAATAATAGTTACGACTTTATCCTCCCCTCGGCACACTTTCGTTATAACGTTAGCGAAAATGGGCGTATAAGTGCATCGATTGCGCGTAGTTTACGCCGCCCTGAGTTTGATTTTTTAACGCCGGCACTTATCGAAAAAGAGCTTGGCGATAACGACCAACTAGGGAACCCTGAATTAAAACCAGAATCAGCTTGGGGTATGGACTTAGGCTACGAGTATCGCTTAGGAAAAAGTGGCGTTGTAGGTATTAATTTATTTTATCGCAAAGTAAATGACCTAATAGAAATAGCAAATACAGGACAAGAAGGCTCTGAGGGCGAAGGTACATTTGTACTGCAACCACGCAACACCGGCGATGGTAATGTTAAAGGAGTTGAGCTTGATTTATCTACTCCACTTGGCGCATTTAGCATGCCTAATACGGGTGTATTTTTAAACTACTCATGGCTTGATAGTGAAGTAACCGATTTTTTTGGAACTCGCAAATTTAACGACCAATCAGACTACGTTTATAACATTGGGTTTATTCAAGACTTACCCGAACTCAAAGCTGCATTTGGCGTAACTTACCGTAAGCAAGGTGATGCCTATGGACGTATTGTAGGTGAAGAAATAACTACATCTTACAGTGCCGACTTTGAAGTGTTTTTAGAAAAACGTTGGGAAGATGTAACGCTACGCTTGGTGGGTTCAAACCTACTTGATGCAAGTAAAGACGAAACCTTTAATAAATTTGATACCGTTGAAGATCAGTTTAGTAGAAGCTTTGATGAGTACGAAATTGAATCTGAAGAAGCGGGACCGGTTTATCAACTTATGCTGCGTTACGCGTTTTAAATAAGTTTATGAGGTAGTGCTAATCACTTTATTTAGCGCTACCAAACATGAGAGAACTATAATGATAAAAAAAACATTACTGCTAATAACACTTGGCTTATGCAGTATACAAAGCGTATTGGCAAACGTAACGTACACCGATGTATTATACGAGCAACAAAAAATTGCCAACTTGACGGTGCTGCCTAAGAGCTTAAATTTTACGGTTATTGGTGATTGGGGACATAACGGGCACTTTTATCAAAAAGACGTAGCACACCAGTTAGAAATAGCGATGTTTCAAACGGATGGTGATTTTACTATTTCAACTGGCGATAACTTTTATCCCAATGGCGTGGCAAGTGTTAACGACCCGCTTTGGCAAAGTGCCTATGAAGATATTTACCATGGTCCACATACATTCGAGCCTTGGTATGTAGTACTGGGTAATCATGATTATTTAGGTAATGCGCAAGCACAACTTGATTACAGTAAAAAAAGTCAGCGCTGGAATTTACCTGCACGCTATTACAGCAAAACCTTTACTTTAAAAGGTGGCGAGCAGATATTAATGGTGTTTTTAGACACTAATACTTTAAATCCTGAATACAAAACACGCGAAAAATACAAAGCAACTCAAGGGCAAAACAGCCAAGCGCAATTAACATGGTTAGATAGCCAACTATCAAATAGCCAAGCACGATGGAAAATAGTGGTTGGTCATCACCCACTTTATAGCAGTGGAAAACGTTACGGACTTACTGAAGGTTTACGTAATTTACTCGAGCCCATATTTGAGCAAAATGGTGTGCAAGCATACATAGCAGGACACGAACATGACCTGCAACATAACCAAATAGATGGCAGTAAACTCGACCACTTTGTATCTGGTGGTGGTAGCGAAGCGCGTTACGTAAAACAACGTGAATTTACGCGTTTTGCAGAAGCTACTCCAGGATTTTTGAGCTTTTCGATTAACAATGAAGCACTAAAAGCAACGGCTATTAACTATAAAGGCGAAGTGCGTTACAGCACTCAAAAGCGCTTTGACCAATAAAGGGTTACAACATGAACTTTAAATTAAAAACATCTATTAGCTTAATTGTAAGTAGCTTAGTGCTTAGTACATTAAGTGCGTGTAGCAATAGTAATATGGCTACAAATACGGCAGTAAAAAACACATCCGATAAAATAGTCATTAATAGTACTGAATTTGGTCCAACAGATAACATGCAAGGCTCACAAGCGGCATGGTTAAATAATAACAATTGGTTGCTAGCAAGCGAAAGCAAAGGCTTAGTGTTAGTTGAAAGTGAAACGCAACAAAGCCGCATTATAAAAAAAGGTAACTTTGAAGCGCTTGCTGTCACTAAGCTAACAGCACACTCATTTTTGGTTGCAACTATTGATAACAATCAAGATAACGTTGTTATATTTAAGCTTGAGCACACTCAAAGTGGCTGGGATACAATTGAACTAACCCGCATTAACCCACCACAAGCACAACCCGATACGGTGTGTTTATTTGCTAATAAAGCGAGTGAATCAATATCGGCATTTGTACCTGATGTACGCGGGCTAATTACCGAAACTATTATTTTTGATACAGCGAATAATAAAGCGGTTAACGTAAATGTACGTGAATTTTCTGGCGTTAGTGAGGCGTCGGGTTGTGCTGTAAGTACAACAACAAATACCTTATATGTAAGTGAAAGCGAAGTAGGCATTTGGGCAATAAACGCGAACGCGGAATCGCAAGCAGATAAAAAACCGATTGCTTTAGTTGCCCCCTTTGGAAAGTTAGACAGTGAACTAGGAGCTATTTCAGCTTCGCAAGATGGTATTATCTGGTTTACTAGTACCAAAAACAATACTGTGTATGCTTATGATCCAATTAGTAAAATGCTTAATAACTGGATGTTAAATGGTGACTTGAGCTTGGAATCGGTAGCGGTAAATTACACAAGTAACAGCGCGGCAACGGCAGTGCTGTATAACGACGAAACAGGCGCTTATATTAAAAGTACACTACCTGTAACACCTATCATAAAATCATTAAAAACCAGCCCCCAATCAATTACTCAAATAAAGGCAAGTGCACAAACTGCCCCCGTACAAGCGTTTGGTGATGCAGCAGACGATCCGGCAATTTGGGTTAACCCTAAAGATGCAGCAAACAGCTTAATTTTAGGCACCGATAAACGCCGTGGACTAATGGTATACAGCCTAAATGGCAAGCTTGAACAGTCACTTGAAGTTGGTCGTTTAAATAACGTAGACCTGCGACAAAATAGCACGATTAAAAACAGTACCAATACATTAATAACTGCCAGTAACCGAACGCTTAACGGTATTAGTGTATTTACAGTACAAGCTAATAATAGTGTGAAGTACATTGCTGATATTCCTACCAATCTTGATGAAATTTATGGCTTATGTATGTACTCGTCAAATACGGGGAACTATGTATTTGTAAATGATAAATCGGGGCTATATCAGCAATATAAAATCAGTGAGAATAACGAAAAAATAACAGGCAAACTTGTTCGCGAGTTTAACCTACCAAGCCAACCAGAAGGCTGTAGTGCAGATGATGAACTAGGACAATTATTTGTAGGCGAAGAAGATGCCGGTATTTGGTTTATAGGTGCAGAGCCAACGGCAGGCAGTACACCGGTTATGCTGCAAGGTATAAATGAGCAACTTGTTGATGATGTTGAAGGTATGGAAATTTACCACAGCGACAAAACACGTTATTTAGTTGTTTCGAGCCAAGGTGATAACAGCTACGTACTGTATAAAATAAAGAATGGTACTGCGGGCATTAAAACACCTAGCTTAGAGTTTGCAGGTAAGTTTAGTGTAATAAGTGATTTGGTTAATGGTATTGATGGCTCATCAGAAACCGACGGGTTAACAGTAACATCTAAGTCTCTTCCGGGTTATCCTGAAGGTATTTTAGTTGTACAAGATGGTTATAACCGTATGCCACAGCAGCCTCAAAACTTTAAAATAATAGATTGGCGAGAAGTAAAAAAAGCAATTAAGTAGTGCTTATTTAGTCGCCATTATTTTAATGTCGCATTGAGATTACCTTGAAATTGTATAAAAGGCTCATTTGAGCCTTTTATACAATTCTTTGCAGTTAAGTATTAACTCAATGTAATATATATTTTTATACTACAATTTAAGCTCATAAATTAATTGAGATTATAATGCGCCTACTACTTACTTTATTACTAGTTACTTTAAGTGGCTTTGCTGTAGCAGAAGAAGAAAAAACAGAACTACCACCGGTAGACCCCACTTACAATGCTGAGCATCCTATGGCTTTGGTTAATCAAGGCTCATCTATAATTGCGATTAACTTACCTAGTTATAATTCTCCAGATGATGTGCAAGTTGTTTATAAAATAGGAAACCCCGATGTCGCACTCTTAAACTTTGTTAGAAATGCTGAGCTAATCACGGTTAAGCCACAAGCGTTTAATATTCAACATTTAATGCGTGGTGAAGAAATTACGATTATTGCCGACATTTACGAGGGTGATTACCAACAAGGTGGTAGTTTAATTTACTCAAAAAAAGAGCTTGAACTGAGTAAGCAACTGTATGCCAGAGAGCTAAAAGATTTAAGTGAATCATCGCAATGGCAAGATTACGACATGATTAATCTAGGCGGTACTGAGCGTATTTATATTCATAAAATCCAACAAGCGCCGAGCTATAACCATCTTATTTTTGTTGATTTAGTTAATGCATGTATGCAAAAGCTTCGTACCTCAAAACGTGTCCCAGCTGAAAATGAGCTTACCTATAAATTTATTAACTGCGGCACGCTTAAACCACTTTATTACAATACTGATGACTTTAAAAAATAGTTACTTATATTCAGTTATGAGTTTGATCCCTTGCTTCATTGCCTCAACTGATTGCCCTGCAAAGCCTAAGCGAACATAACTATATTGCTTAGGCATTAAACTTCTCACTGAATCAGCAAAGTAAAACTCAGATTCTGCTTGTAAATACACGCTTTTACTTTGCATTGCTTGTTTTATATTACTCGTATTTTTATTTAAGTTAACCCACATTGCCATACCGCCGTCTGGCTTTTTATACTCTATTGGTAGCCCCTGTGATTGCAGCAACGCTAACGTGTTGTCCATTGCTTCATAACGTTGTTTATAGCGTTTAGTCATGCGTTTTAAGTGGCGCTCAAATCCACCTTCTTGCATAAAGTGCGCAACGGCTAGCTGCATAACCACATCATTTTTATGATTCATTAACTGCTTCCATGCGGTTAACTGTGCTAATACTTCAGGAGCTGCACAAATGTAGCCAATTCTAGCGCCTGAGAACATGATTTTAGAAAATGTAGATAAGTAAATAATAATCCCAGCGGGATCGTCCCCAGCCATAGGTTGCAATGGCTGACAGCGATAATGAAACTCGTGATCGTAATCATCTTCAATAATCATTACGCCATACTCATAACATAATTGATAAATTTGCATGCGCCGTGTGGGCGAAAGCGTAACGGTAGTTGGATATTGATGCAGCGGGGTTAAGTACAGCATTTTTATTGGATATCGTCTAAGTTGCGCTTTTAAGTCATCAACACATAAACCATATTCATCTTGTTTTATATCTATTAATTGCGCGCCACAAGCAGCAAAGGCTTTGCGTGCTGGTGGGTAGCCTAAAGTCTCAACGGCTAAGAAGTCATCTTTACTTATAAAGGCCTTAGAAATTAAAAATAAAGCTTCTTGTGAGCCATTACATACAAGTAAGTCTGATACTTTTAAACTTCTAGTTTTATGTAAGTAATCACTTATCTGAGTTTTTAGCTCACTCACTCCACCTATATCACCATAATGAAGTTTACTGGTATCTAAATGATTAAATACATGGCTCATAGAGCGTTTAAATTCTTTATAGGGAAAACTATTTAAATCAGGAAGTCCACCTGCGAAATTATATACGTAGTCTTTTAAATTCATTGCCGGAATAGGCACGGCTAACTCTGTAGCAAATTTATAAGGTTTTGGTGTTAAAACTGGCGTGTGATCACAGTTAGCACTGCTTTGAATTGGTAGTGTTTGAGTGACGCTATACCCAGAGCGTTCATGGGATTCTAGCCATCCTTCGGCTACTAATAACTGCAATGCGTTCATTATTGTATGGCGATTTAACTGATACGTTTGCGCCATAACTCGAGCAGAACTGAGTTTTATACCAGGTGCAATATCTCCCTTTACGATAGAACCACGCAAAGCATCTGCAACTTGTATGTACTTAGCTTTGTTTGAGTCATTAAATTCAATATTAAGCGGTTGCATGTTATCCCTTTATAACTGGTATAGCTAAAAAGCCAATTCTGGTTGTTTTTACCAAACCAAATTAGCGTACATTTGTTGCTCGTAAATAGCAAAGCATAGAGGCAACATGTTTACTCAACAGATACATAAAACAAATAAGGTAATTTTAGAGCCATTAAATTATGAGCATTTAAAAAGCTTATATAAAGCTGGGCAACATCCAAAAATATGGGAATGGGTATTAAGCAACTATACAAAAACACCCGAACAGTTAAAGGAATGGTTTACCACCAGTGCACAATTTAATAACAAAGAACAAATTGTATTTGCCATAGTAGACATAGCCAGCAAAGAGGTTGTAGGCACTACACGACTATTTAGATTAGATACGCATAACTTAAGTGCTGAAATTGGTCATACATTTATAAGCCATCACTGGCAGCAAACTTATATTAATACTCACACTAAATATTTACTGCTTAGCTACGCTTTTGACGCGTTGAATTTAGTGCGAATAACATTTAATACCCACGAAAAAAATCAAAAATCTCGAAATGCAATTACTCGACTAGGCGCCCAATTTGAAGGTATAGCCCATAAAGATAGATTGCTAAGTGATGGAAGTTACAGAAGCACTGCAAAATTTAGCATTATTGACGAACATTGGCAGAGCATTAAGTTGCAGTTAGAGGAGAAGCTTTAATGTACCCACCCACACATTTTCAAGAACATAATATTGAACGTTTGCAAGCATTAGTTGAGCAATTCCCTCTAGCGAGTATTTTAATGCCTTGCTCGCAAAGTGACTTAAATAATATATGCCAAGTGCCTGTATTATATGAGCCCTCACGTAATGTATTTATTACACACGTAGCAAAACATAACCCGCTAGCGCAATGTGATAAACAGTCAGTAAAATTACTATTTAGTGGCGATAACTGTTATCTATCTCCCTCGTATAGTAATAATAAAACACTGCCGAGCTGGCTTTATTCATCAGTACAAGTAACTGCAAATGTGAATATTATTGAAAGCGATAATGAGAAAGACAAAATAATGCGGCAACTAACGAGCCATTTTGAGCAAGGCTTTACGCCAATTTGGAAGATTACTGACGTGCCCAAAAGCAATCGCCAAGCAATGTATCAACAATTAAGCTTTATAGAATTCACTCCCACTCATTGGAGTGGAAACTTTAAGCTAAGCCAAAATAAATCACCAGAGGTAAGAGCACGAATAAAACAAAGCCTAGAACTTGCCAATAAGCGCTCTATTGCAAAACTATTTTAGGCATAAAAAAAGGCCCTTTCGAGCCTTTGGATTAACTTTGGAATAGTTAAAAATTTTTAAATTAGGTAAGCGTTAATAGCTGTGGAGCAACGCTATGATAGTCAACAGCCATAGCAATGCTTAACGCTGTAATATTAATAATTGAAAATGCGAACACTTTACGTGCCCAGCTACTCATATCAATATTACGACGATAACCGCGCAGCGCCATTAGCAACCACCAAAAGCTGGTAATACAAGCAACAGCCATAAAGGCAGCACCTGTGTAGCCAGTAATTGGTAGCAACATCACCACCAATGCATATACAGCAATGTAAAGTACGATATGGCGCTTTGCTTTATCAATTCCTTGCGCTACAGGTAATACAGGAATACCTGCAGCTTGGTAATCTTTAAAGCGAAAAATAGCAATGGCATATGAATGCGGCATTTGCCACAAGCTAAACATGACTAGCAGTATTAATGCGCCCATATCGAACTGCCCTGTTACGGCGCAGTAACCAACTACTGGCGGTACAGCGCCAGAGAGACTACCTACAAAAGTGCCATATACTGAGTTGCGTTTCATGTAGAGGCTATAAACCCCTACATAAATTACGTAGCCAAAGGCTGCAAAAAATACCGCGGCTTGAGTGGTGTAGGCGATAAGTAAACCAAAGCCCACAACACCCAATAAAATACCGTGACTAAGTGCAGCAAAGGCCGACATTTCGCCCGTTACTGTAACCCGCGTACGAGTACGCGCCATGGCCACATCTATGTCTCTATCTATAACATTATTGATAGCGCAACCTGATGCAACCACTAGCGACAAACCAATTAATGTGGCAATCATTAACCATGGGTCTATATCACCGCGCGAGGCAAGTAAAAACCCGCCCGCTACGCTGATCAAATTGCCCATAATAATACCCGGCTTTGTCACTGATAAATAACGACGAAACATCTTCAACTCCTAGTACATCATCATTGCGTTAGATTCATAAATGATCCAAACAGATAACCCAACAACCATTACGATGATCAGAGCACTGAATAGGAATGAAAAAGTACTTGCACGGCCATCTTCGGTGGTAAAATTAAGGTGTAAAAAGTATTTTAAATGCACCCAAATTTGTACGATTGCTAAAGTAACAATGCTCCAAAGCGTTGTTGCTTTTGAGAAGTCACCTTCCATTACCATGTAAAACGGTATAGCAGTTAAAATTACCGATAGCACAAAGCCAATTAAGTAAGTTTTAACACTGCCATGAGATTCATCATGATGATCACTTTGCGTTTGCTTTAACGCATGCGTTTCGCTGTGGCTCATTACATTGCTCCCATTAAATAAACAACGGTAAATACACAAATCCAGACAATGTCTAAGAAGTGCCAAAATAGGCTTAAGCAGCTTAAACGCGTTACGGTTGCTTTACCTAAGCCGCGTTTAGCAACTTCAATCATCATTATGGTCATCCAAATTAGACCCGCTGTTACATGTAAACCATGTAAGCCAACTAATGAGAAAAACGATGTTAAAAAGGCACTTTGTTGTGGACCATTGCCATGCACAATTAGGTGATGAAATTCGTATACTTCCATACCAATAAACACAGCACCTAAACAAAACGTAACAAATAACCAAGTCAGTGTTAGTGCCTTTTTTTGCCCTTGAGCGGCAATCATGGCAAAACCAAAAGTAATACTACTAATCAGTAGTGCTGCAGTTTCTACTGCTACAAAGTCGAGTTCAAAAATATCTTTACCCGATACGCCACCGGCTGTGTTCATAAATAACACAGCGTAAGTGGCAAAAAACGAGGCAAACAGTAGGCAATCGGTCATTAGGTATAACCAAAAACCAAATACGGTATCACCCGAAGTATCGTGGTGATCATGCGCGTGGGCATGATCATCGTGTGATACAGAGTCTAAATTTGCAGAAAGTGTACTCACGCTTTTAACTCCTTAACGCCACTTGAATTATATGCAGCTTCAATGCGTGCAATTTCATCAGGTTGTATATAGTAATCTACATCGCTGGTGTAACAACGTTTGATAAATATGGCAATTCCGCCTACTAGTCCAACAACAGCTAACCACCAAATATGCCAAATCATTGCAAAACAAAATACTGTTAAACTTGCTGCCATTAACACGCCAGCTGATGTGTTTTTAGGCATATGAATAGGGCTGTAGTTTGCTTTATCTTGATATGCTTGACCTTTTTCTTTCATATCGGTCCATGCATCAATATCATCAATATGTGGAATTGTTGCAAAGTTATAAATTTGCGGAGGTGAACTTGTAGCCCACTCAAGTGTGTGGCCGTTCCACGGATCGCCTGTTGTATCGTCAAGCGCTTCACGGTCTCTAAAGCTCACATATAATTGAATTACTTGGCTGATAATACCAAACATAATAATTACAGCACCGCCTGCGGCAATGTATAACCACATGTTCCAATCTGGGTTGTTAGTGTGGTTTAAGCGACGTGTCATACCTAAGAAACCAAGTACGTACAGCGGCATAAATGCTACGAAGAAACCAATAATCCAACACCAAAATGATGCTTTGCCCCATTTTTCATTAAGTTTAAAGCCCATTGCTTTAGGGAACCAAAATACAAAACCGGCCAGGTAACCAAACACAGCACCACCAATAATTGTGTTATGGAAATGTGCAATTAAGAATAAGCTGTTATGCAGTACATAATCGGCGCCAGGAATGGCAAGTAATACACCGGTCATACCGCCTACGGTAAAGGTAACCATAAAGCCAAGAGTCCAAAGTACCGGTACACTTATACGTAATCGACCTCGGTAAATAGTAAATAACCAGTTAAACAACTTAACCCCAGTTGGTACGGCAATAACCATAGTCATTACCCCAAAGAACGCGTTAACGTTAGCACTTGAGCCCATAGTAAAGAAGTGATGTAACCAAACAATAAAGCCTAAAATTGAGATTGCACCGCTGGCATAAACCATCGATTTGTAACCAAACAAACGTTTACCGGCAAAGGTCGAAATAATTTCAGAAAAAATACCAAACGCTGGTAATACTAATATGTATACCTCAGGGTGACCCCATGCCCAAAACAGGTTGATGTACATCATGGCGTTACCGCCCAATTCATTGGTAAAGAAGTGGAAGTCTAGATAACGGTCAAGCGTTAGCATTGCAAGTACAGCAGTTAAAATTGGGAATGATGCTGCAATTAAGATGTTTGCCCATGTACATGCCCATGTAAAAATTGGCATTTTCATTAGGGTCATACCTGGTGCACGCATTTTAAACACGGTTGCTAAAAAGTTTACGGCTGTTAGAAGTGTACCGAGCCCGGATATTTGCAAGGCCCAAATATAATAATCGACCCCCACCCCAGGGCTAAAGGTCAGCTCCGAAAGCGGCGGATATGCCACCCAACCTGTTTTTGCAAATTCACCAAATACAAGTGATAAGTTAATTAAAATTGCACCACTGGCTGTAAACCAAAAACTTAAATTATTTAAAAATGGAAAAGCAACATCGCGAGCACCAATTTGAAGTGGTAATACAATGTTCATTAGACCAATCATAAATGGCATTGCCATAAATATGATCATGATTACGCCGTGGGCAGTAAATATTTGGTCGTAGTGTTCTGGTGGTAAATAACCTGGCGCACCACTGGTAGCAAGTGCCAACTGCGCACGCATCATTATTGCATCAGAAAAACCACGAAACAGCATTATTAGTGCTAAAAGAATATACATTACGCCTAAGCGTTTGTGATCAACAGACGTGATCCAGTCGCGCCAAAGCACGCCCCATTTTTTATACTTTGTAATAAGCCCGGCAATAATAAGCCCAGCTATCGCAATAACCGACATCGTGAACACAAGAATTGGCTCATGAAACGGAATTGCGTCGAGTGAAAGATTACCTAATAACGACATTATTATTCCTCGCCTTGGCTGTGAGATGAAGGCATTGAGTGCTCACTCATTTCATGATGCTTTTTACTCATTTGCCCATGTTCGCCCAATGCATGGTGTTTTTTGTTCATATCGCCATGCGCCTGCATATACTTCATAACAATGGTATGAAATAAGCCGTCATCAACTTTTCCGTAATATGCTACTGGGTTATTTTCACTTGCTTTTGCAAGCTCAACATAATTTGCATGAGTCAGGTTATTAGCGCTTGAATTCGCTTTCACATCACTCACCCACTTATCAAAGTCTGCTTGAGTAGGTGTAGCAATGGCATTAAATTTCATGCCAGTGAAACCTGCGCCGCTGTAATTTGCTGAAAAGCCTTTAAACGTACCTGGCTCATTTGCAATTAAGTGAAGCTTGGTTTCCATCCCAGCCATTGAGTATATTTGACTACCCAATTGCGGAATAAAAAATGAATTCATTGTGCTCTCTGAGGTGATTTTATATTCAACAGGTACATTTGCTGGGAACACTAATTCATTAACCGTAGCAATACCTTGCTCAGGATATATAAATAGCCACTTCCAGTTTAGTGAAACCACTTCAACAGTAAGATGTTCACCTTTACCTTCAATGGGTTTATAGGGGTCTAAGTCTTGGGTAGACTGCCAGGTAATAACACCTAAAATGATTACAATAACAATAGGAACAGCCCAAATAACGGCTTCAATTTTATTTGAATGAGCCCATTTTGGAGCATAAATTTCTTGGTTTTGAGTGTCTCTATATTTCCAAGCGAAATACAAAGTCATCACAATAACGGGAACGACTACAAGCAACATAAGCACGGTTGCGATGATGATTAAATTTTTCTCATCAATGCCTATTTGCCCTTTTGGATCGAGTATCCCGCCTTTACAGCCTGACAACGCCAGCACTGTACTAGCTAAAGCAATATTACAAAGGTTACGAATTAACAAGGGAGTATCCTACAAACCTAGAGTTTCAATTTGCTGCTTAAAATAAAAACCAAAGCAACGATTTTTCAATAAAAACCCAAGTTAACTAGAATTAAATTATAAAAATAAGGGGGCTATTCAAAAAAACCTAAAGCTCATGCCATTAATGACCTAGCAACAAACCCAGCTTTCTAAACGCATTTATATAACGTAATAAAAGTTAACTTGGGTGAGTGGTGGTTGGCTGAAATGTGTTTAAAGAAACACGAAGCTACTTTGTTTTAGCTAACCTTAATTATTTACAGCAAGAACAAATAATTAAAACCAGCAACAAGATGCAGCGTTACAGGCAACCTGTAAAGCTAGGTGGAGCACGACAACCATGTGAAGAGATCACAGGCTGAAGAACTTTAGCCTCGCTAAAAGCAAAGGCTGCTTTACGGAGGATTATGCCAGCACGACGCGCTGGACAAATATGGAACAATAACCAACAAAGGCCAATAAGTAACTGACTTGATATGATCGGATGAGCTAAAAATTGCGCAAGATTAAGTAACAGTGGCTCTACAATAAACCCATCACTTAATAGCGCTTCAAGCTTGAAGGCATCCTCTAGTGCACCGCTTAGCAACATTACAGTATTAAACACTAATAAAGTTATAGCTACACACACGCCCTTGCCTGCTTTATTCAAGCGTTCACACGTCTGCGGCTCGCCAGAGGCAAGTTCCGTAGCTGTATGATGCAAAGAAAGTGTGTTCAAAGACATTAACCTACTAAAATGACTATAACAAAATTAGAGTAATACAGTTTGCAATGGAAAAATTTAAAAAACATTGCTGTTGTAAACCCTAAAACCAGGTGCTAAATACAATCAAATCCAGCTAGCACATATTTACCTAGCGAAAATTGATCCGTATCAACCAAACTTTCAAAACTTACTGAAAGTTCGAACGTGAGTATAACAAAGAGAATTTTCTGTTCAACTAAAAATCAATTAATTTGAGTTAAGCTTTCGAAGCTATTTTGTTAATAAAAAATAACACGATAAAAAACATTCGGTTAGCTAAAATAAAAAACGATTTAAAGAGAAATATTTAATAGGATTATAGGTTTTTAGGAGGGAGTAATAATTGTGTGGCACAAATAAAAACAGCCCAAATTCAGTCACCACCGAACTTGAGCCGCCTTTCACACTGACAACATCTTCACACACAATATAAAGATTCTTGGTTTACACTACGTGGCAATTGTAGGGAATAAAAACAACTCAAGCTAAGTCACCACCGAACTTGAGCTGCCTTTCACACTGACAACATCTTCACACACAATATAAAGATTTTTGGTTTACATTACGTGGCAATTGTAGGGAATAAAAACAACTCAAACTCGTTCTTTATGGAAGTGAATCCACCGAACTTGAGTTGCCTTTCACACTGACAACATCTTCACACACAATATAAAGAT
>NZ_JACJFA010000005.1:0-140487 GCF_014164345.1 Pseudoalteromonas sp. SG43-5 | reverse complement strand
TGGTTTACATTACGTGGCAATTGTAGGGAATAAAAACAACTCAAACTCGTTCTTTATGGAAGTGAATCCACCGAACTTGAGTTGCCTTTCACACTGACAACATCTTCACACACAATATAAAGATTCTTGGCTTACACTGCGTGGCAATTGTAGGGAATAAAAACAACTCAAACTCAGTCACCACCAAACTTGAGTTGCCTTTCACACTGACAACATCTTCACACACAATATAAAGATTCTTTTAAGCGAGGCTAACTTATGCCTCAAGCTTATGACGAGAGCCTTGCTCTTTGTCTATGGTTAAACTTTAGAGTGTTAGCTCCAATTTGACAAACGAGAAAAATAAACCTAATAGGTGAAAAAAACTAAACTATATACCTTTGTCTAATACATTTAGATTGGATTGCTTTGGAAGCTATGATGCGAAGGCGTTTTACAGGCACAAAAAAAGCGCTATAAAGCGCTTTTTAATATTTAAGACAGGCTTAAATAATTTGGTTTTCTTTCCAGGCTTGCTCCTTCGCTAAACGGTTTTTGCGTTTATCACATGGATCATCGCAATCACAGGCTTTATCAATACCAACCGAACCTAAACCACCACAGCTGCTTGCCATAGATTTTTTTTGCACGATCATACCAACGGCCATAGCCGAAACTATCAAAATTAGTAAGCCAAAAGTAAGAAGAAAAAGTGACATTGCTTAGCCCCTATTGATCAGCAATAAATTAAACTCAAATATTTTTGAGCGACTGCTATTATATACCCAAATAACACGGAAATAAACAAGTCAGCACCATACTATAAATAAGGCTTAAATGCTGGGCTTGAGTAGGTAACTAAACCCTCTTTTGATTTACCTATTAAATAAACCGGTAAATCATGTTGTTCAGCATAAGCTTGCGCTTTTTGCATCCCCATTACAGTAAGTGCCGTCGCTAAACCATCTGCCGTCATAGCGCTTGGATGAAGCACAGTTACCGACACTAAGTCGTGCTTAATAGGCATACCTGTTGCTGGATCAATTAAGTGGGTATAGATCTCGCCATCCATTTTATAAAAAATACGGTAATCACCCGATGTCGCTATACCACTTGTACCTGGCGATAAGACACGGTGTACCTTACGCTCTCCAGGTTGCGCATCTGGTTGCTCAATCGCGATTTTCCAATCCTGATTATTTGGCTTTTCACCTGCTATACGCAGCTCACCACCAATCTCAACCATGTAATTAGTAATGTCGTGGCTTTCTAATAACTGGGCAACTTTATCAATACCATAGCCCTTAGCTGTTGCCGAAAAAGAAAGCTCCAGTCCATTAACTGTTTTAGCCAGTCCTTGCTCATTTAAGATAAGTTTATCAATGCCTATTTTTTCAACCATACTTGCAAGCTCTTCATCACTTGGGCGATTAGTTGGTTTTTTATCAGGCCCAAAGCCCCATAAATCAATTAAAGGCCCCATTGTTACGTCGAGTGTTTTAGTCGATTCACCCAAGCGAATAGACTCGCTTATAACAGCCCTAAAATCTTCGCTAATTGGCATGACTTGATTTGCAGGTAATCTGTTAAATGTATTTATTTCAGAGTCTTCTATGTAAGTAGACATAGATTGGTTCACATCTTTTAAAACAGCGTCTATTTGCAGCTGTAGTTGTGAAGCCGATAGCTGGGCTTGCTCATCATAATATTTAATATGATAAGTGGTACCCATAGTCTTACCTTCTAAAAAGGTTTCTTTTAACTCTGGCTTTTCACCACACCCAGACAATAATACAGTCAGTGTAATTAGTAAAAAGGCCATTATGCCCTGTGAAGTACTTACTCGATTCATAACAGCTCTACTTAATAGATTGATAAAATTAAAGAATAAAAAAAGCCTCGTAACACAAGTGCTACGAGGCTGGTATTTTAACCAAAACTAAACTGTTTTGGTATTAGTGTTAGCCACCGAAGTCATCTAGTAAGATATTTTCGTCTTCAACACCTAAATCTTTAAGCATAGTAATAACTGCCGCATTCATCATTGGAGGACCACACATGTAGTACTCACAATCTTCAGGCGCTTCGTGATCTTTAAGATAGTTCTCAAATAACACGTTATGGATAAAGCCAGTATAGCCTTCCCAGTTATCTTCAGGCTGTGGATCTGAAAGTGCTGTATGCCATACGAAGTTAGGATTTTCAGCGGCTAGGCCGTCAAAATCTTCTACGTAGAACATTTCACGCTCAGAACGTGCACCATACCAAAAACTCATCTTACGTTTAGAGTTCAAACGTTTAAGTTGGTCAAAGATATGAGAACGCATTGGCGCCATACCAGCACCACCACCAACAAATACCATTTCTGCGTCAGTGTCTTTAGCAAAGAACTCACCAAATGGGCCCGAAATAGTTACCTTGTCGCCTTCTTTAAGTGACCAAATGTACGAAGACATTTTACCACATGGCAAGCTAAGGTTTCTTGGAGGTGGAGCAGCAATACGCACGTTAAGCATAATGATGCCTTCTTCTTCTGGGTAGTTAGCCATTGAGTAAGCACGAATTGTTTCTTCGTCTACTTTTGACTCCAGATCGAAGAAACCAAAATGGTTCCAGTCGCCACGATACTCTTCAGGAACATCGAAATCTGCATATTTAACATGGTGAGGTGGAGCTTCGATTTGGATGTAACCACCCGCACGAAACGGCACTGACTCGCCATCTGGAATTTGCAGCTTAAGTTCTTTGATGAACGTTGCTTTGTTATCATTAGAGATAACTTCACAATCCCACTTCTTAACACCGAAAATTGACTCTTCAAGTTCAATTTCCATGTCATTTTTAACATTTACCTGACACGCTAAACGACAGCCTTCACGGGCTTCACCTTTAGATATGTGATCAAGCTCAGTTGGCAGAATATCACCACCACCTTCTTTAATGTGTACACGACACTGACCACAAGAGCCACCGCCACCACAAGCAGATGATACAAATATACCTGACTCAGATAGTGCGCCTAAAAGCTTACTACCTGCTGATGTTTTAATGGCTTTATCTGGGTCGCCATTAATGCCGATGATAATATCGCCACTTGCAACTAACTGGGATTTAGCACCAATGATGACTAAAACCAGTAGTACAACGATAGCGATAAAAACACCAACGCCTAAGAAAATCTGATAATCCATGATTTATCCTCGCTACCTTTACAGTGAAATACCAGAGAATGACATAAAGCCAAGTCCCATTAAACCAACAGTGATGAAGGTAATACCTAAACCACGTAAGCCGTCAGGTACGTCTGAGTATTTCAGTTTCTCACGGATACCTGCAAGTAATGTAATTGCAAGTGCCCAACCAACACCAGCGCCAATACCATAAACAACAGACTCGCCGAAGTTATAGTTACGCTCAACCATGAATGATACCGCACCAAATATTGCACAGTTAACTGTGATAAGTGGTAAGAAGATACCTAACGCGTTGTATAGTGCAGGGAAAAACTTATCTAACGCCATTTCAAGAATTTGCACAAGTGCTGCAATAACACCAATGAAAGTTAAGAAACGTAAAAAGCTAAGATCTGCATCTGGGTAACCTAACCAAGTTAGTGAACCAGGTGCAAGTACCGCATGATAAACCAAGTTGTTTACAGGTACAGAAATACCCAATACAACTATAACCGCTATACCTAGGCCAATTGATGTAGTTACTTTTTTAGATACCGCTAAAAAAGTACACATGCCTAAGAAGAATGACAACGCTAAGTTCTCAATAAAAACGGCTTTTACAAATAAACTAATATAATGTTCCACTATTTGCCCCTTACGCTTTAGCTTCTACTTGGTCTTTCTTATAAGTACGCAGTACCCATATGAATAAACCAATGATGAAGAATGCACTCGGTGGTAAGATCAATAGACCCATAGGCTGATACCAACCGCCATCTTGTACTAATGGGATAATATCAACACCGAATAGTGAACCCTTACCAAATAGCTCACGAATGAAACCAACAGTAAGTAGTACTACAGAGTAACCTAAGCCGTTACCAATACCGTCAAGGAATGACATAAGTGGTGGCGACTTCATCGCGTATGCTTCAGCACGACCCATTACGATACAGTTAGTAATGATTAGACCAACGAATACAGAAAGCTCTTTTGCAGTAGCATAAGAAAATGCCTGTAATACTTGGTCAACAACGATTACCAATGATGCGATAATTGTCATTTGTACGATGATACGTACAGATGATGGGATCTGGTTACGAATAAGCGAGATAAAGAAGCTCGAAAACGCAGTTACAAGTGTCAATGCGATTGACATAATTAACGCATTTTTTAAGCTAGACGTTACCGCTAGCGCAGAACAAATACCAAGTACTTGTAGTGCGATTGGGTTGTTAGCTAAAACCGGGCCAAATAGGACCGCCTTCATTTCTTTAGTATCAGCCATTATTTCAATGCTCCTTTACGTACTTTCGCAAGGAAAGGGCCAAAGCCATTTTCGCCAGTCCAAAAGTCAACTGCATGATCAACACCGTTAGACGTTAATGTAGCACCTGAAAGACCATCGATCTTATGCTCATCATTGCCCGCAGTACCTTTAACAATTTGAATTGGAAGTTCTTTACCTTCCCATGTAGCAGTCCACTGTGGATTTTGGATTTCGCCACCAAGACCTGGGGTTTCATTATGCTTGTAAAAGATAATGCCCTTAACTGTTTCACCATCGCTTTCAAGCGAGATAAAACCGTACATCAAGCCCCATAAGCCGTAGCCTTGGATAGGAAGAATGATTGCATCAACTGAGCCATCTTCTTTTTTAGAGATATACACCGGTGACTCTTTAGTCACACGTTGAATACCAGCAATATCTTTAACGCCTTTCTCTTGAAGAGAAACACTTAGCGCTGCATCATATTTGCTTTTTTCAAAGTCAAAGATTGTTGGGTCTGTATCTACAAACTCACCTGTAGTCATGTTTACAACGCGCGCTTCGATTTTTGCATCAAATGTTTCAAGAACATTTTCAACTTTGTCGATGCCCGCAGCAGCTAAGATATTGCTTTGAATATCTTTGTTTTTATTAGCTTGCTGTAAAGGACGAAGCTGTACAGAAGCAAACGATACAATGATTGCACACACTAAACATAGTGCTACAACAACTGATAACGTTTTGCCGATTGATTCGTTATTACTAGACATTACGTGCCAACCTCCGCTTAATATTAGCCTGCACTACAAAGTGATCGAACAGTGGAGCGAACAAGTTAGCAAATAAGATTGCTAGCATCATGCCTTCTGGGAAAGCAGGATTCACAACACGTATCATAACCACCATAAAGCCAATTAGTAGACCATATGCTAATTTACCTTTGTCAGTAAATGCAGCTGATACAGGGTCAGTAGCCATAAAGAACATACCAAACGCAAAGCCACCAAGTACGAAATGCCAATACCAAGGCATTGCAAATACAGGGTTAGTTTCTGAGCCAACAGCATTTAATAAAAATGCAGTTGCTACCATACCTAGGAATACACCTAGTACGATGCGCCAAGAAGCGATACGAACGTAAATTAAGAACAAACCACCTACTAATAATGCAAGTGTAGATGTTTCACCTACAGAACCTTGAATGAAACCATAAAACGCATTCCACCATAATTCCATGTTTGCAAAGTCAAGTGTGCCAGCAAATGCTTGGCCTAGCATAGTTGCACCAGAGAAAGAATCTACTGCTGTCCATACTGTGTCACCTGAGATTTGAGCTGGGTATGCAAAGAATAAAAATGCACGACCGGCTAAAGCAGGGTTTAAGAAGTTACGGCCAGTACCACCAAAGATTTCTTTAGCGATTACTACACCAAACGTAATACCTAACGCAACTTGCCATAAAGGAATAGTTGCTGGCAAAATAAGTGCGAATAATACAGAAGTAACGAAGAAACCTTCGTTAATTTCATGCTTACGCACTGAAGCAAATATAACTTCCCAGAAACCACCTACTGCAAATGTTACAGCGTAGATAGGTAAGAAGAAACATGCTCCATAGAACATCTTAGCGCCCCAGCCTGCATCAGCGGTTAACTCGCCACCGAATAACTGGAACAAACCAACTTGCCACGTGTTTGCTAGTTCAAAACCTTGTGCTAAAGCACCAGCGGCCTGATGACCGATATTGAACATACCAAAAAACATAGCTGGGAACGTCGCCATCCACACTAAAATCATCATACGTTTTAGGTCGATGTTATCGCGTACGTGTGTCGCGCCTTTATTTACGTAGCCTGGTGTATAAAAAATAGTTGCAGCTGCTTCATACAGTGCATAAAACTTTTCATATTTACCACCGGCTTCAAAATTCGGCTCGATATCTTCTAGATATTTTTTTAAACCCATCTCTCTAGCCTTCCTTCTCGATCGTAGTTAAGCAATCGCGTAGGATAGAACCATACTCGTATTTGCCTGGACAAACGAAGGTACATAACGCTAAATCTTCTTCATCAAGTTCAAGCGCGCCCAATGAAATTGCACTGTCTAAATCACGTGCAATTAAGTCACGTAATAATAGAGTAGGCAAAATATCTAACGGCATTACGCGCTCGTAGCTACCAATTGGTACCATGGCACGTTTTGAACCACCTGTTGACGTTGTCATTTTAAATAAACGACTTGGTGCAAGGTGAGAAAGGAATGTACGCGTTACAGAGAATTTATCACTACCTGGTGCAATCCAGCCAAACAATTCTTTTTCGCGACCTTCAAGTAAAACAGATACTTGAACGTGGTAACGACCTAAGAATGCATGAACACCGTTTGAAATAGAACCCGATAGAACAGAACCAGAAATAACGCGGTTATCTCCGTCTTCTAACTCACCAGCCACTAAATCATCCAATGAAGCACCTAATTGTGTTTTCACTAAACGTGGGTTTTTAACGCGAGGACCTGCAAGCGAAATAACACGATTTGTGTAAATTTCACCAGTAAGGAATAAGTGACCATACGCAATAACGTCTTGGTAACCAATATGCCAAACTTGTTTGCTAACAGAAACTGCATCAAGATGATGGATATGAGTGCCAACGAGGCCAGCCGGATGCACACCACCAAACTCATGTACTTCTACTTGAGCTATAGATGAGCTAGGAACTTGGCTGCCTGCTTTTTTACACACAAATACTTTGCCATCGGTCAAACGCGAAACAACTGCAAGACCCGCTTCAAATGCTTGCGCATTTTCTGCAATAATTACTGCAGGATCTGCAGCTAATGGGTTTGTGTCGATTGCGGTCACAAAAATAGAACTAGGATTTGCATCCACAGCCGCTACTTTGCTGAATGGGCGAACACGAAGTGCTGTCCATTGACCAGACTGGATAAGTACTTCTTTGGCTTTTTCGCGCTCTAAGCTCGGAAGCTCGTCTGCTTTGAAAGAGTCAAAGGTGATTTGCTCACTGCCTGCTACTTCAATAACAACAGATTGCAGCACACGTTTAGCACCACGATTTATTTCTTTTACTGTACCAGAAGCTGGAGCAGTAAATAGGACGCCTGGGTTCTTTTTATCTTCAAAAAGTACCTGGCCTTTTTTGACTTGGTCATCCACACGAACATGCATGGTTGGACGCATACCGATAAACTCTTCGCCAAGCACAGCTACACGTTTGACAGCAGAACCGTCATGTATAACTTGCTGTGGCGCGCCCTCTAAGGGTAAATCCAGACCTTTTTTTATGTTGATCATACGCACTTGCATTACATTAAAGGAAAGAAACTGAAAAATCGTATCAACCACGTCGCCATTTGAGTTATTCCAAGTTATATCAAGGTACAAAAGAGCAGCTTGCTAGAGATATCAAACAAGCAACGTAGTAAAACTCATCACATATTGTCGAGATTTTAACATCATTTTAGATGACTATGCGAGTGTATTTATGAAAATTATACGACAGAAACACTTATTTAGTTTTGTTAAGTGAATTAAATAAAAATCAAGCTAGACCAAAGTGGTAGCCTAAGCAATTATCATTCCTGATTTCATCGTAAATTCAACAAATCGCATAATACAAAAAAAGCCGCGATAGCGGCTTTTATAACTAGGGCCAGTTGACCTTTCAGGATTAAAATTTGTTCAATCTAGGGGCTATTTAATCGCGGCGTGAGGTTTGTAACCTAGTGGGCTAAGTAAAAACCAAGCAACAAAGAGTAAATAGCCCCTAGGCAGAACCCTTTGGGCAGCGCATGTTTGGCATTTATTCCACGTCATCGCCCATTTATGGGGAATAACCACACTACATAGGCTCTGTCTTGCCTAAATACCAAACAGGCTGCTGCAAATTTAACCTCGAAAGATAAACAGGCCCTAAGTTCTGTTAGTCAATCATATTGGCAATTGGCTTAACTGAATCTACATCTTGATCGTAGTCAACACTATCTATACCAAAACCAAATAAGCGTAAAAACTCATTATGGTAACCAACATAATCTGTTAGCTCATCAATGCTGCTCGTATCTACTTTATCCCAAACAGCTTGCACGCGAGCTTGTACATCGTCTTCTAGCTCTTTGTAGTTTTGGAATAAATGTCCACCGTCGTCAAAGCGAGGAGATTCACCATACAAGTTTTCACTAAATAAAGCGTGAATTTGCTCAATAGTGCCTTCGTATGTGCCATCTGCTTTCATAACTTTAAATAAAGCAGAGATATATAACGGCATAATAGGAATAGCAGAACTTGCTTGCGTTACCACAGCATTAAGTGATGAAACATATGCCTCACCATTTAAATCTTTTGTTGATTTTTTAATAGCAGCGGTTGCACGGTCTAAATCTTCTTTAGCCTTACCAATAGTAGCGTGTCCGTATATTGGCCATGTTAGCTCTTTACCAATATAAGTGTACGCAGTCGTTTTAAAGTTATCGGCTAATACATCCGCTTCTTTTAATGCGTCAATCCACATTTCCCAATCTTCACCGCCCATTACTTTAATGGTGTTGTCGATATCGTCTTGGTTTGCAGCTTCAACAGTAATTTCATCAATTTCACGCTTTGATGTATTTAAGTTTTTAGTAGTAACGGCATTTCCAATTGGCTTAAGCGTAGATGAGTAAACTTCGCCCGTATTTGGGTCTGTACGACGAGGAGACGCTAAGCTGTAAATAATACAATCTACTTTGCCCAAATCTGCTTTAATAGTGTCGATTGCTTTTTGTTTAATTTCGTTAGAAAACGCATCGCCATTAATATTTTTAGACCAAAGGCCTGCTTCGTCTGCTGCATCTTGAAAAGCAGCGGTATTGTACCAACCAGCAGAGCCTGTTTTGCGTTCTGTACCTTCTTTTTCAAAGAAAATACCTAATGTTTTAGCACCACCACCAAACGCTGCTGTAATGCGCGAAGCCAAGCCGTAGCCTGTTGATGCGCCAATAACTAATACATTTTTTGGTGCATTTTTTAATGCGCCTTGTTGTTTTACATAGTTAATTTGTTCTTGAACATGCTCTGCACAACCAGCTGGATGTGCGTTTGTGCAGATAAATCCACGAATTTTAGGCTTAATGACCATTGATCATCCTATATCTTTTACAATAAAAATTAGCGCTAGTTTAAAGGCTAATACTAAAAACACTGATCTGATCAGTTAACCACAAGTGTAACAATCAAATCGCTATTAATTATTTAAGCTAATTTAGAGCCGCCCATACAATTAGGTGAATCAGGTGCCTCGCCGCCCTGCTCTGTATACTCATCGGGTGTATATGTATGAATTGCGAGTGCATGAATATGATTTGCTAATTCATCTTTTAGAATTTCATTAATTTCACGATGGCGCTGCAATAAACGTTTACCTGTAAAACCTTCGCTAACCACTATTACTTTAAAGTGTGATTCAGTGCCCGCACTGTGCATATGGCTTTCGTTAATTACTTTTAAATGTTTACACGCAATAGCGTTGCTTATTTTTTCTTGGATCTGTTGCTGCATTGACATAAAAGACCGTTTTAATTAGCTAATTTATACACTTACTATAACAATTTAACGCAGCGCTTGGCTAACTAAATTGCTTTTGTTTAATGTCCTTAATAAATCGGTAAGTTAAACTTATTCGAGGATGTGCAAGCGTTGTTTGTTTAGGTATTGCATGTTGATAATCTCGCTGGCTATGTCCATTCATTATTAAACAGCTGCCACTTTGTAATTTTAAGTCGGTTACTTTATTGCTCGCCTTGTGCTTTAACTTTAGAACCCGATCAGCTCCTAGCGAGACACACACAATTGTTGGTTTATCACCAAGCTCTATTTCATCATCACTGTGCCAGCCCATCGTATCATTACCATCTCGGTAATAATTAACGAGTAATGAGTTTAGAGGCTGATTTAAGTGCGCCTCTAAACGCCTTCTCATATTAAGTAACAATTCATCCCATGGCTCTACTATTTGCTTACTACTTGAATAGCCGTATTCAATATTTAAATCGCTCATGAAGCATTGTAGCCGTGGAATAGGCCCCGTTTTACCATAAACAGTTACATCGGGTTGCTGCCAACGTAGGTTTTTTTGCAAATAATAAAATAGATCGAGGCTTTTTTGTGCACTAAGTGCCCTACTTTGATAAGAAAAGCCATTTGGTAACTGTTGGGGGTTGGCGTTTTGCCGTTGCATGTTAGAATTTACCTACATTAGATTACTGATCAACGAACCATTATGACGACGCAAGCCCAGCTAGGCGATAAAACCTTTACTCTTGAACGCTTTCCTTTGGATCAAAAAAACCGCAGCTTACAAGCGTGGGATTCGGCAGATGAGTACCTTATCAATTATGTTAACGAACATCACCCTGATTGTCGCTCATTGCTTATTTTAAACGATAGCTTTGGTGCACTTGCTTGTTATTTTAATAAGTTAACGGTTTGTTCAGTTAACGATTCTTATATTAGCCACCAAGCTGCGGCTTATAACTTACAAGAAAACAAACTGCCTACAGCAGATTTCACACAATTAGATAGTTTGTCTGCATTACCGCAGGATGTTGATTTAGTACTTATTAAAATCCCTCGTAATGTAGGTTTTTTACAGTTTCAGTTAAGTGAGCTCAGTGAAGTCCTTGCACCTGGTACGCCAGTAATTGCTGCAGGTAAAACAAAAGAAATTCATAACTCAACAATAAAATCATTTGAGCAATTTATTGGTGAAACAAAAACTAGCCTAGCAGTTAAAAAATCCCGCCTTATATTAAGTACAGCTAAAGGCGGATATAAAGCAGCAGATTTCCCTGTAACGTGGGAGCTTGAAGGTACTGAGTTTAATATAACAAACCATGCAAATGTGTTTTCGCGTGATTCGTTAGATATTGGTGCACGCTTCTTTTTTAACTACTTACCAGAAACACCAAAAGCTAAAAGCATTATTGATTTAGGCTGTGGTAACGGAGTTGTTGGATTAATGACGCTTGCTCGTTGCCCTAATGCATCAGTTACTTTTGTTGATGAGTCTTACATGGCAGTAGAGTCGGCTCGGTTAAATGTAGAAATTAACCTAGGCGATAAGTTTGATAACTGCGAGTTCATCGAAAACGACTGTTTAACAGGCTTTGAAAGAGACAGTGTAGATATGGTGCTTTGTAACCCTCCATTTCACCAAGCTCAGGCCGTTACCGACCATATTGCTTGGCAAATGTTTAAACAAGCAAAAGATACTTTAAAAGAAGGCGGCGAGCTGCGTATTATTGGTAATCGTCATTTAGATTATCATGATAAATTAAACCGTATGTTTGGCAACTGTAAGTTGCTAGGTTCAAACAAAAAGTTTGTCGTTTTAAGTGCAACAAAAAATAGTGGAATGCTATAAATGAAATTAACAAACATTATAATTGGGTGTTGTGTATTACTGATACTTGCTGGCTGCGCGAATCAGCCTAGCCAAGTAATACTTAACCCTGTTTATAAAAATGGTCAAATTAGCACTATAAATAGTAGCTTAAGTACTAGTGTAATTGATTTACGTGGCGATACATCAACACTTAAACTTATTGAGTCAGACAAAACTAAAACCTTTGCAAGCCAAGGCATTACCAGCTCTATTAAAAGTGTGTTAGACAGCGCCCTTAGCCGCAATGGAGCCAGTATTTCTAACTTAGCAACTGTTCGCTTTGAAGTAGATATTCATGCATTGCAAGCTGTTGTAACCGAAAAGCTAGTGAGCCATACCAGCGAAGCCCACATAGAACTTGGCGTGCGTGTTATTCGCGCCTCAAGTAACTTTAGTAAAGTGTATAGAGGCAGTGCTGATTTAGAAGGCCCATTTAGTCATGAGCGAGCAAAAATAGAAGGTCAGCTCAATAAGTTGACTGAGCAAGTTATTACCCGCATTGTATCTGACCCTGAATTAATAGAATTTTTAGAAGGTTAACTATGAGACGACTTTTTTTAATCTGCTTAGGCCTATTCTTTAGTGTAAGTAGCTTAGCAGCCCAAGAAGGCCGCTTTGTGCAAAAGGACAACATTTTTCCACGCGTAGAAATTGTAACGTCAATGGGTAGCATCGTGGTTGAGCTGGATCGCTCTAAAGCGCCCATCACAGTCAATAATTTTTTAACTTACGTGTCAGACAAAAGTTATCAAGGCAGCGTTTTTCACCGTATTGAGCGCGATGTAGAAAATGATCGCGACTTTGTTATTCAAGGTGGCGGTTACGATAAAGACTATGATGGCCTACATGAAAATGACCCTATTTTTAATGAAAGCGGTAACGGTTTAAAAAACGATATGTATAGCATTGCTATGGCCTATCAAGATAGACAACCGCACTCAGGAACTCGCCAATTCTTTTTTAATATGGATAATAACGATCACTTAAATCCAGGGAAAGATTGGGGCTTTGCAGTATTTGGTAGCGTAATGGATGGTTACGACACGCTTGATAAAATTATGACTGTTGAAACCGGTTTTAATGAAAAAATTGGCTACGATTTCGTACCTAAAAAACCTGTTGTCATCTTAAATATTAAAGTGCTTGAACAAGTCCCACTATAATTTTTTAAGAGCAGCTTAGCTGCTCTGCATCAAAGCCAATGAAGGCCCTATGAGCAAATCTCTCTCTATTAGCGAATATTTTTCTTACTTTAAAGACAAACGCTTAATCCACATTTTCATATTTGGTATGAGTAGCGGTTTTCCGTGGGTTTTAATTGGCTCTGTTATGTCTGCTTGGCTAAAAGATGAAGGGCTAAGTCGCAGTATGATTGGCCTATTTGGCATTGTATTTGGCGCTTACAGCATAAACTTTTTGTGGTCGCCACTCATTGACCGTACAAAACTTCCTATTTTATATAAATGGCTAGGCCAACGTCGCAGTTGGATACTATTTTGCCAAAGTTTTATTTTTATTGGCACCTTGCTATTAGCAGGGCTTGATTTAAAAGCTAATTTGGCAATTGTTGCTGCGATTTGTTTATTAATCGCCATTGCTTCAGCTACTCAAGACATTGCTATTGATGCCTTTAGAATAGACACCCTAAGCGAAAGCGAATCACACAAAGCAACCGCTGCAGCCGCAATGGCAACTTCGGGTTGGTGGACAGGTTATGCACTTTTAGGCGCCATTCCATTTTACATGGCCGATATACCCTCGCTCGACTGGCCACAAATTTATTACTTTTTAGCTGCCGTAATGCTGCTGTTAATGAGTGGAGCACTGTTTGCAAAAGAGCCCGAAACTAACCGCGAAGCAGTACATGCTGAACTTGAGCGTGTGTACCTTGAAAAACTGTCCTCTACAAAACAAACTCCTTTAACAAAAACTGTTGCGTGGCTTGCGGTAACCGTTATTGATCCCTTTAGAGCTTTTTTTACTAAAAATGGCGTTAAAACAGCACTAGCATTACTTGCGTTTATTTTCTTATTTAAAATAGGCGAAGCGTTTTTAGGGCGCATGTCGATTGTGTTTTATAAAGAAATTGGTTTTAGTAATAGCGATATAGCTACATTTTCGAAGGTAGGTACAGCGGTACTTACAATCATATTTACCTTTGTTGGCAGTTTATTTAATCAAAAATATGGCATTGTTAAGGGTTTATTTGTAAGTGGTATTGCAATGGCTGCTTCAAACTTAGCCTTCTCGTGGATTGCTTTAGTTGGCCCTGACCTAAGGCTGTATGCCTTTGCTATTGTTATTGATGGCTTTACGCAAGCGTGGTCGTTGGTCGCTATGGTGGCCTTTATATCGATGTTATGCGATAGAGCATTTAGTGCAACGCACTATGCATTACTGGCGTCATTAGGGAATTTAGGACGAACATTGCTTTCAAGCTACAGTGGTGTAGTAATTGATGATTGGTTAATGGGAAATTGGTCGCTGTTCTTTATTTTAACAGCCTTAATGGTTTTACCTTCGTTGATATTTTTATATCTGATTAGGTATAAGTTGTATGAGCTTGAGAAGAATTACCACAAAAATATTTAATGCATCCCTGCATTAACATATTGCTTAGCACTATCAAGTGCCCCTTAAAGTGTACTAAGCAATTATTGAGTTAATCTACTTTTAGCAAGCTAAGTGCTTCATGTGGATCAACTTCTAGAGCTGTACAATAGCGAACAAACTCAATGACATCTAAACGGCGTTCTTGATTTTCAATCTTGCCGATAAATGAATGAGGCGTTCCAAGCACTTGTGCTAGGCTTCGCATTGTATGACCCTTTTCATGGCGCTTAGTTTTAAGCCACTTTGTTAGCTTTGCATTTTCTTCAGAAGAAACTGTTTTGCCCATCATTTTACATCTCCTACTAGATGATTTGACGTACCCATTAAAGCAGTAGTTTCCATCAATAGCCGTAGGCAGGTAAGCAGTCATACTTTCAATAGCAAGCTATTGCTTAATAAAGCATGTGTTGCTACTCACTCCACCAACACAGCTAAAAACTACGCTAATAATATGGTAAAGATTTGTTTTTATTGAGAATGAAATTTTGCCCGTCTCATTCTTGGATACATTATATACTATTAACACTTTGGTTAAATAATTAATTACATACTCGGTACAAAATCAACCTGAACGAACATTTATAAACACTGAATATTTGACCTAAGTTATCAGAAAATATTAAAAAAATAATATTACCTTCATAAAACAGCTTAAAAATATTTATAACATATTTGTTCCTTTTTAATGTTACACGTTTATTATTAAGCAATAATTTGCACTAAAAAGGCCAAGTAATGTTCAGACTTCTTTTTTTATTACCTATCGTGTTGTGTTTAGGTTGGTACTTTTTTTTGCGCCACAACGGCGTACCAATTAAACAAGGTAAAAAAGGCTTTATGTATATTTTAGCGTTTTCAGCCTTTGTACTCGGCTTTTTTGTATTGATAATGCAAATTACCGAATACGCACCAACTGATTTATAGGCATTAAAAAAGCCGCAAAAGCGGCTTTATTCTATTTAGCGTTTGGCTGTTAAACGCTAAAGCTTGCACCACAACCACAGGTTGTTGTTGCATTTGGATTAGATACAAAAAAGCGTGCGCCTTCTAATCCTTCAGTGTAATCAACCTCACCATCAACCAAATATTGAATGCTCATTGGATCAATAACGAGTGTTACACCATTTTTTACAATTTCTAAATCGCCAGGATTCGCTTTTTCATCAAAAGTAAAACCATATTGAAAACCAGAACAACCACCGCCTGTTACATAAACACGCAGTTTTAAGTCTGGGTTTTCTTCTTCGTCGATTAACTGTTTAACACGAACAGCAGCCGCATCGCTGAACTTAATTGGTAATTCTTCAGACATTTTAAAACCCTCAATATCGCAATGGCGTGATTATCTAATACCCGAGTGTTTTAATCAAGTATAGTAAAACAACTCTTTCCTCTAAGTTATATCTATAAATTAGTAAAAAAGTGGCCAAACATTAACTAGCTAAAATAATACTTAAGCAAACTAAAAGCGACCTTTATACGCTATAAACTCATTAAATATTTTAGTTATAGGCAATAGGTCTTAATCTTCACTGCAAATTGTTAATATAAGTTACGAAAATTTCAAAATCACAAGGACTTAGCTAAACTCTTTTGCTAAAATGCTGCTGAAAAATACAGCGAGGAATTATGCATGTGGCTTGAGCAACTCAGGCGTCGGCTGGCAAAACCTAAAACATCTGTACAATTATGCTTATTAGGCGTAGTTGCCGGATTAATTGCTGCATTTTTTATTATTTTATTTCGCTTAACCATTCTGTTTTTCCAAAGCTTATTTTTAGAAACACCTGACGACTTTACTACCCTACCAACACTTGAACGTGTACTAATGCCTTTAGTTGCTGCATTACTAATAGCCACGTTTGCTGCCTTTACTGGGTTTAAACATTACCGCTTGGGTATCCCCTTTGTTATACACAGAATTAAACGTCACTACGGGCAAATGCCTTTATACAATACGGTTAATCAATTTGTTGGTGGCGCACTTGCTCTCATTAGCGGTTTTTCAGTTGGCCGAGAAGGTCCTTCCGTGCATATGGGCGCAACGGGGGCGAGTATTTTGGCAGATAAGCTACATTTACCGCATAATGCCATGCGTACTCTAAGTGGTTGTGGAGTAGCTGCAGGCATAGCCGCGTCGTTTAATACTCCACTTGCAGCCGTTATTTTTGTAATGGAAGTGGTACTTCGTGAATATAAAGTACATATATTTGTACCTATCATGCTTGCCGCTGTTACTGGCGCACTGGCAACACAGTTTGTTTTTGGTGAAGGCTCAGAGCTTGCACTCATTACCATAGCGCCATTGAGTGGTTGGCATTACCCTTATTTAATATTATGCGGTATGGCGCTGGGTGCTATTGCATTTAGCTTTAATCAAAACTTAATGCTAATTATTAAAACATTTAAACCTTTAAGTATGTTCCCTCGTTTATTAATTGCAGGATGCATTGCCAGCTTAATAGCTTACGCAGTGCCTCATGCTATGGGCTCTGGTATGAGCGCAATAACTATCGCGGTTGAATCTCCTGATGACGTGAAGCTACTCACAACTATTTTAATCGCTAAACTACTTGCTACATTGTTTGCTATCGGTTTGGGTATACCTGGTGGTTTAATTGGTCCGGTAATTGGGCTTGGCGTATTAATTGGCACTCTAATGGCTTTTTTTGCTCAGTTTATTAGTCCTGGCACTGATATAGCGGGTACTTATGGAGTTTTAGGTATGGCCGGATTAATGGCCGCCACATTGCATGCACCACTAGCTGCTTTAACAACGGTCATGGAGCTTACATCGTCACCTGAAATAATTGTTCCAGCTATGCTTGTGATCACCACGGCCTATGTAACAGCATTACAGTTTTTTGGAAATCGCTCCATATTTTTGCAGCAACTAGATTTTCAGGGATTACCGTACCATGTATCTCCCGCTACCGAAGCATTACAAAAAGTGGGGATAATGGATGATATGGATGAAGACTTTAAATTGCTTTATTCAGACGACAAAGTGCAAATAAAAAGCACATTAGATGCCATGGATAGCCAAACTCCGTTAATTGTTTTTGACGAAGAAAATGGCTATCGTCTCGCTGAATACGATTTAACGCTAATGTCTAATGAAACAATAAATATAAATTATATTAGCTTGCAGGGCATCAGTAGTCAGGCCACCCTAGCCGATGCTTTCGATATCCTAAAAGATAAAAGAAGTGGCGCGCTTTACGTTTATAACCTTTTAGATAATCAACAAATTATGGGGCTATTACGCTGGGATCAAATTCATCATATTTTAACCATTCGTAACAGCTTACTTTAAAAAATAGGACTATTATGAGCGCATTATTGATTTATAAAACACTCCACATATTTTTTATGATTGCGTGGTTTGCCGGTATTTTTTACTTGCCTCGATTATTTGTATATCACGCTATGAGCGAGGAAAGATCATGCAACTCTATGTTAAAAGTTATGGAGCGCAGACTACTTTATTTCGTTACCCCATTTGCTGTATTAACCGCTGTGTTTGGTGTATTAACCATTGTTGAATATGGTCGTGATTGGTTTAGATACAGTATGTGGTTGCACTATAAGCTAGTGCTGGTAATCATATTATATATATACCACGGCTACTGTTTTAAGTTATTAAATGACTTTAAACATGACCGCAACACTAAGACAGACCGCTTTTACCGTATTTTTAATGAGCTCCCAGTTATTGCGTTGCTCATCATAGTGGCACTTGCGGTAATAAAACCTAATTTATAAGCTTTGCGGCGCATGTTAAACTTCGCTGCAATTTACAATACTTGCTTTAACACGCGCGATTGCGTGCTCCATTTATGGATTATCGCGCCCATTTGATTGATTAGGAATAACCCCATGTTAAGTTTCCAAGGTGAGCATATACTGTCTGTAAATCAGCTAGACAGAGACTGCATTGAACGTATTTTTGCAGTAGCAAAAAAAATGGAGCCTTATGCTAAAAAGCAAAAGCAAACTACGGTGCTAGAAGGCGCTATTTTAGCTAATTTGTTTTTTGAACCAAGCACTCGTACACGAGTTAGCTTTGGCACCGCCTTTAACTTACTTGGCGGTGGTGTACGTGAAACTACAGGTATGCAAAGTTCAGCCCTTGCTAAGGGTGAGTCTCTTTACGATACCGCCCGCGTTATTTCAGCTTATGCTGACGCTGTTGCTATGCGCCATCCTGATGCAGGCTCAGTAAGTGAATTTGCTGACGGCTGTACTGTGCCGGTTATTAATGGCGGCGACGGCCCAAATGAGCACCCTACTCAAGCATTACTTGACTTATTAACCATTGAGCGCGAATTACATCGTTTTGGTCAAAATATTGATGGTATGCATATAGCGCTTGTGGGCGATTTAAAGTATGGCCGCACAGTGCATTCTTTATCTAAACTATTGTGCCATTATAAAAATGTAAAGTTTTCGATGGTCGCGCCTGACGGCTTACAAATGCCAACAAGCATTTTAGATGCAGTAGAAAATGCCGGCCATAAAATTGAGCTAGTAAATAAGATGGAAGGCAATTTAGCAGCCGATATTGTTTACCAAACACGTATTCAAGAAGAGCGTTTTCCTTCGCAAGAAGAAGCAAATAAATACCGTGGCGGCTTTAGGATTAGCCAATCTATCTACAGCGCTCACTGTAAGCCTAACTCTGTATTAATGCATCCTCTTCCACGTGATAGTCGCTTAGAAGCCAACGAGCTTGATAACGACTTAAACAGTAACGACAATTTAGCAATATTCCGCCAGGTACAAAATGGCGTATTAATTCGTATGGCACTGTTTGCTTTAACACTCGGCGTAGAAAACAAAGTCGATAAGTATGAAGTAGACGTACCTTGGTTTAGCCGCAAACGCGACAGCTAACCCCCTTTTAAGTGACAATTTATAGGATTTTTCATGACAATTAGCCAAGACTTATTTGAACGCGCCCAAGCTTCTATTCCTGGTGGCGTAAACTCACCAGTTCGTGCTTTTAATGGTGTAGGCGGTACGCCACTATTCATTACAAAAGCAGAAGGCGCGTTTACATTTGATGCCGACGGTAATCGTTACATTGATTATGTTGGCTCTTGGGGGCCTATGATCATGGGCCATAATCACCCTGCAATTAAACAAGCTGTACACGAAGCTGTAGAAAATGGCCTTAGCTATGGCGCACCAACTGAAGCCGAAATATTAATGGCTGAAAAAGTAAAAGAGCTAGTTCCATCAATCGAAAAAGTACGCATGGTTAGCTCAGGCACTGAAGCGACAATGAGTGCAATTCGTTTAGCACGTGGCTTTACCGGTCGCGATAAAATATTAAAATTTGAAGGTTGTTACCACGGTCACGCTGACTCGTTATTAGTTAAGGCAGGCTCTGGTGCACTAACAATGGGTGTACCTAATTCTCCAGGTATTCCTGAAGACTTTGCTAAGCATACACTTACAGTTTCGTTTAATAACCTAGATGAAGTAAAAGCTATTTTTGCAAAATACGCAGACGAAATTGCCTGTATTATTGTAGAGCCAGTAGCCGGTAACATGAACTGTATTCCACCAGTGCCTGGCTTTTTAGAAGGTTTGCGTGATGTGTGTGACGAATATAAATCAGTACTTATTTTTGATGAAGTAATGACAGGCTTTCGTGTTGCACTTGGCGGTGCACAAGCTTATTACAACATTAAACCAGATCTTACGTGTTTAGGTAAAGTAATTGGCGGCGGCATGCCAGTTGGCGCGTTTGGTGGTAAAACTGAAATAATGGATTACATTGCGCCTGTAGGACCAGTTTACCAAGCTGGTACTCTTTCTGGTAACCCTATTGCAATGGCTGCAGGTTTAAAATCACTTGAGCTATTAAGTGAGCCTGGCCTTCACGATAAGTTAGAAGCTATTTCAAAAGCAATTTGTGAAGGCTTTGAAGCTGGTGCTAAAAAAGCCGGTGTTGCGCTAACAACTAACTATGCGGGCGGCATGTATGGATTCTTTTTTACTGATGCTGAAAAAGTAACGACATACAAGCAAGCAACTGAGTGTGACCTAGAGCGCTTCAAACGTTTTTTCCACCTTATGCTTGAAGAAGGCGTGTACCTTGCTCCATCAGCATTTGAGGCTGGTTTTGTATGTGCTGCGCATACTGAACAAGAAGTAAAAGACACAATAGCGGCAGCAGAACGCTCGTTTGCTAAACTTTAAGCTAATAATTACTATTTATACATTTGTAACCACTTGTTTTTAAGTATGTAATTAAGACTAAAGATTGAAAAAAGCCCGAAAGGGCTTTTTTTATTTGTAGTGTACTATAAATGAATGATAATTAAGCATAACAAGGTCTATTCACCTTTACTCTATTACAAAAATTACAAGAGAGCCTTATGTCAGGATTACGCCAATTTTCTTTTCCCGCTATCCAGCTAATGGCAAACTTAAAATACAAAACTAAAATCAGCTTAATGTTTGGAATTTTACTCGTTCCTCTATCACTTAGTTTGTTTTTTTTAGTCTCGTTATTAAGTGAAAGTATTACTGTTTCAAAAATACAACAGCAAGGCTTAAAAGGCTACAGAGCTATACTTTCAAATCAAATGCAGGGAGATACGAATCAAAATATAAAAATAGCTCGCTCACTCGGCTTTGACATAAAAGACACACAAGCAAATGAAGTACTTGAACTTGTTTCTATTCAATCAAATCTAGCCTTAGACAGTCAGTTAGCAAGCGCTTATGTAAACCGCTCTTTAGTCACGCCAATTCCTGCACTTATAATGCAAATAAACTCAACAGCGCAAAGCGCTAATACTGTTTTAGCTAGTAACCGTTTTACGCCCGATACGTTTATAGCACTTTCAAATTTTAGTAAGTCACTTCCTTTATACGAAAAACAACTCGATAAAATACTCAATGTAGCCAACAATGCAGATAAATCAGTAAACAAAGCGCTCATGCCTCCTTTAACTAGTTTACACAGTGCTGTGGGTGCATTTAAAAACGCGATAGATGAAAAACTACTTGAGCCAGACGATATTCTATTAACTCAATCAGAATTTACTAAACTAACAAACAATGTTCACAGCAGTATTAATCAACTTGTTAGTAAGAGCATTCCAACCCTTGAGAGCCTTATTGAGGCAAAACTACAAACTCAACAGTGGACACGAAATCTTGTTTTAGCTGCTTCATTGATCAGTTTGCTATTTGCATTTTATTTGATGATTGGTTTTTATTTTGCAGTTGTTGATACCATTAATCGCTTTGCTGATGCCGCTAATAGAGCCGCGAATGGCGACTTAAATGCCACTATCGATTCGAGCACTAATGATGAAATGGGAATTATTGCATCGCGCTACAATGCATTACTTAATGCATTTTCACATTTATTATTTGATGTTAAAGCAAGTACAGAAGAGCTATGCGACGCAACTAAATCGCTATCACATGCGAGTAGCGAAACAAGCAATGATGTTTCAAAACAGCAAATTCGAGTCAATGCCATTTATAATGCACTAAGCGATATGGCTCAAAACGCACTTGCAGTTGAAGAGTCAGCGCATCAAGCTACGCTTACCGCACAAAATGCTGCAGTTCATGTGAAACAAGGTTCAGATAATACAATGGAGCTTGCTAAATATATGCAAGACCTCCAAATTGAATTTGCAGAGAGCCAACAAGCGCTCGATAAACTAGCACAAGATAGCCAAGAAATTAGCAAAGTAAGTAAAGGGATCAGTGAAATAGCCGATCAAACAAACTTGCTTGCACTTAATGCCGCTATTGAAGCCGCGCGAGCCGGCGAGCATGGCCGTGGATTTGCCGTTGTAGCTGATGAGGTAAGAACACTTGCTCAGCGTACACAAACACAAACCCAAGAAATACATCAAATTATTAGCTCTTTACAACAAGCATCTGACGACACTCAGCAAAAAATGCGCTCAAGTGTTGAAAAAATGGAGCAATCAGTAAAAGCAGCCAATCAAACCAATGAAGTATTGCAAAGTGCAGAGCAAAGTATGGGCGATATTAAACATCAAGGTGAAGTAATTGCAGAGCGTGTTAAACAGCAATCAAATGCAACAACACAAGCATTAAATGATTCGCAAGAAGTGAGTAATTTAGCAGATCAAACGCTAACATCGGCTCAATCAACGCTACAAGATGCACAGCAATTAAGTCGCTTATCTAATGATTTAACCAAATCAATGCAGTTTTTTAAATCTTAATACCAATTCGCTTAATTAAGTGATCTATTTTAAGGGAAGAAAATCGTGTCGATAACAAGGCAAAAATTTCGTTATTTAGTTGTTCTATATCAGAAATTTTTAACGTAGTTAACGTCAGATTTAACCCCTCAAATTGATTAAGTATTATTACGTTAACTACAACTTACAACAAAGCCGCTAAATAAGCGGCTTTGTTGTTTAAAGTAATCTTAAATTAACGTATGCATTGCGGCCTAGGCTCGAACTCACTCGCCCTAAGCGGTAGCTGAATCACCTTGCCACATCCTGGTGGTGCCTGCTTACCCGTTTGTTCATTTACAAATGCCCAGCGTATTGATGGTGGACGCGTATCAGCTATTGCTTGTGGGTTAAGTGGTTTTAAGTAACGAATATATGCTTCTAATGCGCCTACGCTACCTGTTAAACCAGTGCTTTTGTTGTCATCTCGACCAAGCCACGCAACAGTCACTGTATTTTGATCAAAGCCTGCAAACCAACTATCACGTAAATCGTTGCTGGTCCCTGTTTTACCAGCGAGCTGGATTGACGGAAAGTGTAAATTTAAGCGTTTAGCAGTGCCATCTTTCGTTACGCGTTTCATTGCGTATTTGGTCATATACATTGCAGATTTATCAAAACGAGGCTCTGCATTTACTTTATGCTTATAAAGTACTTTACCAACAGAGTCAGTTAATGCCGAAATTGCAGTGAGCTTTTTATATTCGCCATCTGCAGCAATTGTTGTATAAAGCTGAGCCACTTCAAAACTCGACATTTCAACAGCCCCTAAAAGCAGCGATGGGTATTCGTCTATCGCCCCTGTTGCGCCTAAACCTTTCAATGTATTTACTACTTTATCAACACCTACATCGAGGCCTAAATTAACCGCTGGGATATTTATACTGTTACTAAATGCTTTATAAAGTGGAATTGCACCACGGTATTGGTGGTCAAAATTTTCTGGTTGCCACACTTTACCTTGCTCATTTGTGACCTGTACTGGCGAGTCATCAAGCAAAGTAGCTAAATTATAATGTGGCAATTGCAGTGCGGTTAAATACACGGCAGGTTTTACAAGCGAGCCTATATTACGTTTTGTGTCTAAAACACGGTTAAATCCTGAATATCGAACATCGCGACCAGCAATAAGTGCAGAAACACCGCCTTTTTCTACATTAACAGAGATCATGGCTGCTTCTAGTTTTTCAGTTCTAGGGCGATTTTCCAAGTACGGTAAACTCTTTTCAATCGACTCTTCCATTGCTGTTTGCTTTTGCAAGTCAAAATAAGTAAATACTCTTACGCCTGCATCAAGTGTTTGCTGATCAGGTAATAATTCATTTAACTCTCTGTTTACTAGCTCTAAATAGCCTGGGTATGATTTTTGTAAACTGGCTTTCATTGGCGCAATATCAATTGGGCGATTAAGCGATGCACGGTACTCTTTTGTGCTAAGTAACTTATTTTCGACCATTAGACGCAGCACTAAGTCCCTGCGCTCCATTGTGCGCTCTTTATAACGACGTGGGTTGTAATAAGATGGGCCTTTAACCATTGCCACCAGCAGAGCAATTTGATCGTACTCAAGCTCGTCTACAGGCTTTGAAAAGTAAAAGTCAGAAGCAAGCCCCATACCATGGATACCTTGGTTGTATGACTGCCCTAGGTATACCTCATTTAAGTAAGCTTCTAATATCTGATCTTTTGAATAGCGATAATCTAAAATAAGGGCAATAAAGGCCTCATTTATTTTTCGTACTAAAGAACGCTCACGCGTGAGGTAAATATTTTTAGCTAATTGCTGAGTAAGCGTACTGCCACCTTGAACGGTGCGTCCCGCTTTAATATTTGAATAAAGCGCACGTAAAATAGAAAACACCGACACACCATGGTGATCATAAAAATCACGGTCTTCAACTACCAGTAGCGTATCTTTAAGCATGGCTGGGAACTTATCTAGCGGTACAAATTCTCTATCTTGTTTAGAGTCGTTGCCAATTCGCGCTATTTGCACAGGTTCTAGGCGAGCAGAGTTTAAACGCCTGCCGAACTTATCTTTAATAGTCGCAACTTTTTGCCCTGCAAAACGAAGTTCAATAATATGTGATTCTTCAAGGCCATCATAAAATTCAAAATCACGGCGATAAATCTTGATGCTATCTGCTGTTTTAACAAACTGCCCTGTTCTGCTTAATCTATTAACAGATGAATAATGTAGACGCTCTAACTCAAACACAACTTCTTGGCTTGATAAAAATTGCCCCGGATAGAACTCCATAGAACGAGCATACACTTGCGCTGGAAGTTGCCATTTATTACCTTCAAATATACGTGTAGTTTTTGAATCTAAATAAATGAAATACATTGCCATTGCAATAAAAACAGCCAAGCTGAATTTCCAAAACACTGACCATGTTTTTCTCATAAAAGAGCGTTTAACAGTGGGATTCACTGTTTTTTTACTGCCCTTTGATGTGCTTTTTTTTGTCGTGCTTGACGATTTACTAGCACGTTTAGCTGCAGGTTTGCTGGTAGGTGTTTTTTTATTGTCGGCCATTTAAGTGTAATTTATTCCAAGGGTTATTCTCGAGTGTGAGCTTAGCATATTGGGCATATCCTAACATCCGAAAAGTTAACCCCCCCTGAAACAAAAAAAGCCCTACCGAAGTAGGGCTTTATGTAAACACACTATTATTTAAATAAACTATTAGCTATTTCGAACAGAAACAAACTCTGGGTAGGCTTCAATACCACAATCGTGTTGATCCATACCGTTTAGTTCTTCCTCTTCAGTTACTCGTATACCCATTGTTTTGTTAAGCACAGTCCAAACAATAAATGATGCTACAAATACAAAGGCAAGAATACACACTAAACCAATTAACTGATTAACAAAGCTTGCATCACCATTGGTTAGCGGTACTAACATAATACCTAATGCACCACACACACCGTGTACAGAGATAGCACCTACTGGATCGTCAATCTTAACTTTATCAAGTGCTATAATGCTAAACACAACTAATGAGCCACCAAGTAAACCTAGTAAACATGCCATTAATGGAGAAGGTGAAAGTGGGTCAGCAGTAATTACAACTAAACCTGCTAATGCACCGTTTAATACCATGGTTAAATCTGATTTGCCCCAAAGTATCTTACATACAAACAGTGCAGCAATAGCACCCATTGCAGCAGCTGCATTAGTATTAAGTAATATTTGACCTACCGCAGTTGCGTTTTCTTTATCCGAAAGTAGTAATTGAGAACCACCGTTAAAGCCAAACCAACCCATCCATAAAATAAATGTACCTAGTGTAGCAAGTGGTAAGTTTGAACCTGGAATTGGGTATATTTCACCGTTTTTACCATATTTTCCTTTACGAGCACCTAGGATTAGTACACCCGCTAGTGCAGCAGCTGCACCTGCGCCATGTACAATTGCAGAACCTGCAAAATCTACAAAGCCCATTTCAGATAAGAAACCACCACCCCATGTCCAGTAACCTTCAATAGGGTAAATAAAACCAGTTAGTACTACAGCAAAGCCAAGGAAAGCCCATAGCTTCATACGCTCAGCAACTGCACCCGATACAATCGACATAGCCGTTGCAACAAATACTACTTGGAAGAAAAAATCAGATTCTAAAGAATGGTCAGCATCAGCAGCTTGTGTGCCAATTAAAGCGCCTATTGAAGGAATAAAACCACCTTCGGCATTGTCTACATACATAATGTTGTAGCCAACTAATAAAAACATCGTACATGCAATTGAATACAGCGCGACATTTTTAGTTAAAATTTCAGCTGTGTTTTTAGAGCGAACTAAGCCCGCTTCTAACATGGCAAAACCTGCTGCCATCCACATTACTAATATACCTGATATTAAAAAATAGAAGGTATCGAGTGAAAACTTTAGTTCTATTATTGTATTTTCCATGAGACCCCCTTAAATTGCTTCTTCGTCAAGTTCGCCAGTACGGATACGAACAATTTGATCTAAGTCGTACACGAAAATTTTCCCGTCACCGATTTTACCTGTTGATGCAATTTTAGTAATTGCTTCAACAACGCGTTGACAATTTTCAGTACGAGTTGCAATTTCAAGTTTGATCTTAGGAATAAAATCTACTTGGTATTCTGCACCACGATATAACTCAGTATGACCTCGTTGACGTCCAAAACCTTTAACATCAACTACTGTCATCCCCTCAATTCCTAAATCAGCGAGTGCTTCACGCACGTCGTCTAATTTAAATGGTTTTATGATTGCACTAATCATTTTCATAGCGGCCCCCTCGGACTCTTTATTGTTATCCTGTTGGGTTAAACAATCCAACCTTTGTGCCACTATTTTTATATTTTTTAAAACAATAAGTTAGTGAAAAACAGAAACTAAATAACAAAAAAAACGCACCAATTAGGTGCGTTAATTTAACAAGTTATCTACATTGGTGCGTGCAATATATTAATTGCATGCTTAGCTTTATATAACAGAGCTATACCACGCAGTTTCTTCCTTGGTTTTTAGCTTCGTATAATGCTTTGTCAGCAACACGCATTGCCTGCGTCAAGCTAGTGTCTTGAAAGTCTGCCAAGCCTATACTTGTAGTAATTTTAATTGATTTATCGCTGATAGAAAAATCGTAACTAGCCAGCTTTTTTCTAAATGCTTCAAAGTATTCACGACCACGTTCAAGCTCTATCTCAGGTAATATTATGGCAAACTCTTCTCCACCAACCCGTGCAACTGTAAACTTTGAAAACGTAGTACGGATTAATGAACCAACCTGCTTTAAAGCCTGATCGCCACCCTCATGGCCTAATGTATCGTTAATATTTTTGAAAAAATCGATATCTAACAATGCGAGAGTATTTTTCTGGTTTTTACTTTTAAGGAGCTTTTCTGCATATTGATAAAAATAGCGTCGATTATGAAGCCCTGTTAAATGATCCCTATGCGCGCTTTCTTTAATATCTGAAATTAACGATAGTTGCTCCATTGTTTGAAGTACTCGACAATGAAACTCCTCATTCATAAATGGCTTTGTTAAAAAGTCATTGGCGCCATATTTAATAAATCGCGCTGATAGGCCATGTTTCCCCGCGCCCGACAAGCCAATAATTGCTAAGTCGTCTCGGCCTCTAAAGTTACGTACCGCTTTAACAAGTTCAAAGCCATCCATAGAAGGCATAGCGTAGTCGGTCATAAGTAGCTTTATATCAGGATTAGCTTTTAATATTTCGAGTGCTTGTTGTCCATCGTGGGCATCTGTCACATCAAACAATTGCTTTTCAAGCATTTGCTTCATTAACGAGCGGCTCAGTAATGAATCATCTGCTACTAATGCTTTACAACCTTGGTTTCTTAGCAATTGCGCAACGAGTTTAACGGCGTAATGGTAAGAGTCGCGATTATCTTTAATAACATAATCAACGACACCTAATTCAAGCATTTGTTGGCGCTTGTACTCATCTATTTTTGAGGTTAAAACAACCGTAGGAATCTTTTTAGATAAAGTATATTTTGCGACTTCACCGTGAGGAGCATCTGGCAAGGTTAAATCAACTAACGCAAGCGTGTAGTCGTATTTTTCTACGTAAGTGGCACATTCAGCTAAAGACCAAGCAAAATCGATTGCCACATCAAGGTATTGTGCAGTTAAGTGGCGAAGTACCTGCTGCACTACTTTACTGTCTTCAACCACTAATACTCTTTGCATAAAGCTTCTCTTTACCTTTAATTAGTTTTACCACAAAACGACAAATACCACGCAATTACTGCAATAGCATTAGTCATAAACATCCGGTGTAGAGTGCACTTATGTGCTTGAAAGCGTAATCCGTTAGATTTTTTGGTGATAGCCTGTATAAAAAATCAATACAAGTAGGCCGCAATATACCTGAATTTTGCAATTAACTAAATAAAGAAAGTAAATCCAAAATAACTATAAAAGCGATTAATACGCGCCTTTCAATGTATTAATACCTTACTTAACCAGTATTATCGGCCACTAGTCTCAATACTTTTGTTATTTAACTCATTTTTATCTTTAATGATGTATCAACAATAATAAGGACACCTAATGAAGCTTAGTCGTATTATCAGTTTACCGATAACCGTTATTGCATTAATAATTAGTACAAGCACGCTTGCCGATAACCAACGTCGTATTGATGTAGACAGCAAAGTAGTTACCCAACATAAGGCTAAAATTAATGGCCAGCGTTTTAGTTATACCGTAGCTACAGGCACACAACCTGTATGGGATGATAAAGGCGACGCGGTTGCTACACTACAATACACCTACTACACACGTGACAAAGTTGACGACAGGACAGTTCGCCCATTACTTATTTCTTTTAATGGCGGGCCAGGTTCGGCTTCGGTATGGATGCACCTTGCTTATACTGGCCCTCGCGTATTAAAAATTGATGACGAAGGCTATCCAATTCAACCTTATGGCGTAAAAGACAACCCATATTCTGTACTTGATATTGCCGATATTGTTTACGTAAACCCGGTAAATACTGGCTATTCTCGCGTACTTGAAAACGAAAAAGGCGAACTGCCTTCCAAAGCAAAACAAAAAGAGTTATTTTTTGGTGTTAATGCCGATATTAAATACCTTGCTGAGTGGTTAAATACTTTTGTAAATAGAGCACAGCGCTGGCGCTCGCCTAAATTTTTAATTGGTGAAAGCTACGGTACAACACGTGTATCTGGACTCGCTCATGAGCTTCAAAACAGTCAGTGGATGTACATAAACGGTGTTGTTCTCGTATCACCTACTGACATTGGTATTAAGCGCGATGGTCCGATTAAAGCAGCTAACCGCCTACCTTACTTTGCAGCGACTGCTTGGTATCACAAAGCACTTAACGCCGATTTACAAGCTAAAGATCTTGATGAGTTATTACCTGAAGTTGAAGAGTTTACTGTAAATGAGTTAATCCCTGCGCTTGCTAAAGGTGGCTTTATTAATGCTGATGAAAAGCGACGCATAATTACAAAAATGGCGCACTACGCTGGCTTATCAGAAAAATTTGTTGAACAAAATAACTTAGATATTCCAACTCAATTTTTCTGGAAAGAGCTACTGCGTGATCGCGGTCAAACTGTGGGGCGCTTAGATTCTCGTTATTTAGGAATGGATAAAAGAGACGCGGGTGAATCCCCAGACTACTGGGCTGAACTTACCTCTTGGTTACACTCTTTCACTCCTGCAATTAATCACTACTTACGTGAAGAGTTAAACTATAAAACTGATGTAAAATATAACTTATTTGGTAATGTCCATCCATGGGATAGAACCGGTAATAATACAGGCGAAAATCTACGTTTAGCAATGGCGCAAAACCCTTACTTAAACGTGATGATCCAATCAGGATACTTTGATGGCGCAACCAATTACTTTGACGCTAAATATACGTTATGGCAATTAGACCCAAGCGGTAAAATGAAAGACCGTTTGAGCTTTAAAGGCTACAGAAGCGGACACATGATGTACCTTCGCCACGCTGATTTAGAAAGCTCTAATAACGATTTACGTGACTTTATACAGCACGCTTTACCCAAAAAAGGGCAAGCGGCTAAATACTAATATACCTAAAACAAAAAATGGCTCTTTAAGAGCCATTTTTTATGTGCGTTTTTCATATCGTAAACAATAGCTTTTAAGTTGTGTGACTACATCGTTAAAGCACTCTTCCAGCTGCTGTATATAATCACCTTTAACTATTTCACTCTCTGCCTGTGTTTCTATCTGTTGGCATATATTTGCCAACTCAATAGCCCCCACAGACTTTGAAGACGACTTTAATGCATGAGCCTGAAAAGCTAAATCAACATAGTTTTTACTTTTAGCATACGCGTTAGCTAATTTAATTTGCTCCCCTGCTGTTTGTAAAAACGCATTAAATACCATGCAATGTACGCTAGGATCATCACCAAGCATTGCTTTTAGTAGCGTAATATCTAATTGATCAAAACTATCTGAAGCTATATTTTCACCATCTGATTTTTCTGAACGTGTATTGACCATAGTTTGAGAATGCTCCATCAATAACGACTTTAATTTAACAAGCTCAATAGGCTTTGTTAAAAAGCCATTCATTCCACAAGTATAACAATTATCTATGTTGTTTTTGGTAATGTTGGCCGTAATTGCAATTATAATCAGTTCATCAAAATGAGTGTTTTCGCGTATTTTTTTGGCTAACCCTAACCCATCGAGTAAGGGCATTTGAATGTCGGTTAGTAAAATATCAAAGCGTTTATTTTGTATGGCCTCCCAAGCTTGCTCACCGTTACTTACAAAAGTAGAGCACACTCCAAGCATAGTTAATTGCTGTTTTAACACTTGCTGATTTGTAACTTGATCTTCTGCCACTAAAACCTCAAGCGTAGGAAGCGTTACCGCATTTAAGCTTTGCTGTGTTATTTGAGGGGCTTGCACTTGTGCTGGCAAGTCAGTTTGATCAAAACTGTTAAAGTTTAGCGTAAAACAAGAACCTTTGTGCTGCTCGCTTTGTGCGCTCAAAGACCCTTGCATACGCTCTACCAGCTGCTTAGTTATCACTAAACCAATACCGGTTCCATTTACTTTACTGGTTTCAGCGCCTAAGCGGTCAAAAGGTTTAAATAGGCGAGAAATGTCATCTGGAGAAAATCCACATCCGGTATCTATTACATCTATTTCGCATTGTTTATTACTTAACACCCGACAATTAATATTAATACTGCCATTTGGTTTGTTGTATTTAATCGCATTTGAAAGCAAGTTAAGCATCACTTGTTTAAAGCGGCGCTGATCAATATAAATACTCAACCCTTCTAAGGACTCAAAACCGTGAGTTTGCAGTGTTATTGATTGCCCTTTAATAAGCTCAGTGACAAGCTCTACTGACTCTTCTAATATGCTTTTAATAGGCACATAAGAAAAACTAAACTGCATATTACCCGACTCAATAGCTGTTAAATCAAGCACATCGTCTATGAGTAATAGTAAATGTTCTCCAGCTTGATAAATGCTTTTCGCGTTTTCTTTTTGTACTTTATTTGCACTCTCATCATATCCATACAGCTGGGCTAAGCCTAAAATTGCATTTAATGGAGTTCTTAATTCGTGGCTCATACTGGCCATAAAATCTGACTTTGCTTTACTTGCAGACTCAGCTTGAATTCGTAATGCATTTAATTTTTGATGGTTATTCGCAACCTCATCAACCATATTATTAAATGCATTTATTACACTGCCCACTTCATTTTGTTGTTGTTTATCTATATGGCAATCAAAGTCGCCTTTGGCTAAACGTGAAAACCCAAGTTTTAGCGTCCTCAACGGCGATGTAACCCTGTAATCCACCAGCCAAGCCAAACCTATAAAAACGATAACTAAAATAATAAATTGTATATATATTAAGGTGTAATGAAGTTTTGAAGATTCGTTAATTTCATTAGTAAAATTAACAACCAAGCTAATATTAGCCAGCGGTTTGTCTAAAAATATCACCTGTTGAGATAACAGCATGTCGCCGTTTTCATTTGCTCCAACCCAATTCTCAAGCGGATACAATTGATTTTTTGAATCAACATCAACAATTTTAATACTTTTCCAATTAGGGCGAGTTTGAAGTTGACTGTCTATCTCTTCATATAGCTCTGCATACTGCCTAGTTAACAACGGAGTCGTTATAGAAGTCGATAACTGCGCTAAAGAACGCTGAGCAGCCTTTGAAAGCCCATCGTTTACCCAACGCGCTTGTTCAGGTAATGCGTAAAACATAAAAAGACATGCCATAAGCAAGCCACAAAGCAATACAACAATAAAGCTTTGCGCCCTTAAACTACGAAACCCTCTAATTTTCAACATAAAATGAGCGCAAGCCCCACTGAGTTAACTGCTGATACTCTGCTAAAATTGCAATACTAGGTTTAATAATTGGGATACCTGCAAGTAAATGTTTATGCTCTGCGCTTTGCCCTATATCTAAAATAGCTTGTTGCACTTTTAACTGTATTGCAGCATCAACCCTTGGGTGGGCGACAATTGGGTGGCGACTAATTTCACGCGTTTTATAAAGAATTTTGAGTTTGTTTTGTAAGCTTTCTGGTTGTTGTTTAAATGTACCCATTACACCACCGCCCGCCATTGTTGAGTGCAGTGCTACATTTAAATATACCGATGGATGAGTTTGGACATATACAGGCTTTATTGTTAGCCCGTATAACAATGCTAAATCAGCTCTCATTAATAATGACGCACCTAATGCGTTAGGTGCAGGGAATGCTATTTCAGCGCCCTCTAGTTGGCTTAAATTATCAATACCACTGTCTTTATTTACGAGCAAAATACCTTGCAGCTTTCGCCCTGCATCTTTTATTAGTGGTAAATACCCCTGTTTTTCGTATGCTACAACACTATGCCATGGGTTCATGTATGCAAAGTCGTACTCGCCATTAGCAAAGGCTTTTTCAAATACAGGAATAGACTCAACTGTAATTAGCTTTATTGTTACCCCTGTTTGCTTACTTACTTGTTTTAACAAAGGTTGCCAAATAGTATTTAGCTTTTGCGGCTCGTATTGCGGCACTACACCAAAGGTATATTCTTGAGCTAATAAGAATGAGCTGTGTATCAAACATAATATAGCCACTAAATACTTCATCAATTCTCCAAATAATAGCGTGTCATTATTGCTTAAGCGTAGTTAAAGACTACTCAACACACCATTAAATTATTATATATTCGATATTTAGCATTGACCTGCTTTGATTACAGGTAGTTTTGGAGTGTATTTTTTATCTGTGAGCATATGATGCAAGTTCATAAATGTGATGTAAGTACTTTTCAATCCGACCTTATTGCTTAGCCAGGTAGGTATTGCCCCATCAGGCAAAGCATATACTTGGTACTCAATATCAAGGCGGCCTTTGTCCTCACTCAGCAGCCAGCGTGCATTTAAAGTAGTAATTCTTATAACGCCATTGTTTTTGGGCTGCTTATTAGGGCGAGCCTTAATAAGCAATTGGCTTTTATTTGCAGTCAACTGTGAATAACAAGAATAAGTAATGCTATCTCTATCTCTAACAGGCCAAGGAGAATTAAAATAACTGTACACTAAATTTTCTGATGGGCTTATGTGCTTAATAACCTTTACCTGAGATATATTTTCGAGCCATTGGGGTGCGGCATCGGTATCACTAAGTAATTCTAAAAACTCATTGGTGGATACGCCTTTCACGCTCATCTGCGCTTTTACTTCAAAGGTATTATCACTGTGGCTTTGATAATACACACTTACGCCATTTTTGTTTTTATACAAATGCCATATGGGCTCAGCGTAAGTGTTAAAACTTACTAATAAAAAAATAACGAATAAACACTTTTGCAACTGAATTTTATTACAAAAGCGCATCATTTATTTTTGCCAGTAAGGTTCTATGTCAAGTGAAGCAAGGCGACTTTGCTCCATGGCACTGACCAAATATTCAGACTTTTGTTCAAGCCATGACTGGATTTTAGCAAGCTGTTCGTCCTCTTGCCCTGCACATAATTGCTTTAAATACTCAAGCGTACTTAATTCATAAATACCATGAGAAATATCAAGCCAAGGCAATCTAAACTCTAGGCGTTCTTCTTTATCAAATAACGATCCTAAACAGTTACCGCTCAGTAGGCTATTTTCAAGCTGAGTTCGCAGGTTTAAATACGAAGCGACATCGAGTGTTTGCTCCTTTGGAAGCAACTCGTGCAGGTTTTTCCAGTCTTTATTGAAAAGCCTATTGGCAATAGACGACACATTTTGCTCAGCCGCTTGAAGCTCTGCTTGCCCCCAGTCTTTACGCCATTGCTTATCGATTAACCAGGTAGTTAACGATAGTAATAAACGATTATAACGTGCGCTGTGAAACAGTGCATTTATATCGTCAATGCTTGGCTGTAACTCTTTTAAGTCTCCAATGACTTGAGCAAGTGCTGGCGCCGCATTAATTTTTTTATAAAAAGCATGGCGTTTAGACGTGTACGTTTTTAATTGAATCGCGTTTTCTACCCACGCTAATTCACTTAATAACCATTTAAGTTCGGTACGTAAGTGCTCTGTACTTTCTTTAGATACTATATCGTCGTATAGCCAAAAAGTATGGCGGATTAAACTGATGCCGTCAGTTACGCGTTTAAGTGTTTTTAAACTTGGCTTATCGAAATAGCATTGCTCGTGCTTTTGTACAAAGCGAATGCCAAAGTTCATGGCTTCAACTAAAGCACGCTCTTGAGTAGTCGACTTTGGTAATTGTACAAAACCAATAGATTTGCTTGGCATTAAAGGTTTTTCATCAGCAAGTCGATAACCACGCGCGGCCTTAGAATACAAACCTAAGCGTATGCAGTTTTGGCTAACTAATATATCTGCAAATGCAAACAGCTCATTACGACTGCCCTCAACAAGCTCAATTTCTAGCTCGCTAATAATTTCAATTTTACCCGAAGCCGCAATTTCACCTTTATCGAGTACGACTTCAATTTTAGCGCCACTTTCGGTTTCAATTAACCAAGTACGACGAATAAAGTTAGTACTAAATATTGGATACAGGTTTTTTGAGATGGCGCTTATTTGCATGCCATGAGGCCAAATATCAGCATCAAACGCCATTAAATTAGGGCGGCTTGATTCAATTAGTAAATTGTACTCTGGACGTTGGTGTAAACCACCTACCACTTCACCTGCAAGCTTTATAGTTTGCTCGCATTCGCTGTCAGAACAACGCGTTCTAAAGCCTATATCAAGCGCTCTAAGCTCTCTGCTTGGCGTATCGTAGTATGCATTTTGTAAGCTGCGAGACGGTTTATTCTTCACCGTTTTTGCAAATTGAGTAATTAACGAGGGGATCAGTGGAATAACGGCATCTGATACCAAAAATTTCAGTTCTATCTCAGTATCCATTCGGTTTGCGGATTACCTTTAAAATAAATAAGTGCTCAAAATAAACAAAGCGCCTTAACAATGCAAATTTTTTAACCTTATTTTAGGGCCTGATGACCTTTGCGGATTAAAATTCGTTCTATCTAGGGGCAATTTAATCACAGCGTGAGGTTTGTAACCTAGTGGACTCGATAACTACTCCTGCGTTACCGTACTGGGTTACAATATCAGTCTTGCTATTGATCTATTTAATCCATACTATCTAACTACTTATGTGAAATAAAAATCACGTTCATAACGGACGCAGTTAGATCAACAAGGTAGATAAATGCTAAAACATTGTTTATTAGGGCTACTTTTAACAGCCACCACATTCATGAGTTATGCACAAGAAGCACAACCTGCAAATTCAACGAATGCAAACACCGCTTATATTATCGATAATCTATACACTTTTATGCGCTCTGGGGCGAGTAAAAATTATCGACTACTCGGCTCTGTAGATGCTGGAACAAAGTTAACCTTGTTATCAAATGAAGAAAACGGCTTTATAAAAATTAAAGATGATAAAGACCGCGAAGGCTGGATAGAAACTAAGTTTATTACTAAAACAGCGGGCTTACACCAACAGTACAAAACACTAAGTAGCGAAATGAGCACTATGCAAGAAAAGCTACGCCAAGCTCAAATAGAACTTCCACAGCTACAAGAACAAAATCAAACTTTAACAGATCAAAATCTGCAGCTATCTGCTCAAATCACTAAACTTAAAACAACGCTAGAACAAGAGCGCACTCAAAAAGAAGCTGCTAGCTCAAAAGAGAAACGCCAGCTACTGACTTACGGTGGTGCTATTGCGTTTTTAGGCCTGTTTTTAGGTATTATATTAACGATAGTGCTGTCACGTCGTAAGCGCTACGAAGGTTGGGCGTAAAGCTCCATCCAACTAAATACAAAAAAGCCGCTTTACAGCGGCTTTTTATTCTCTGTACTTTCATGCAGTTCGAGTTTTGGTGCACTCATACCTTTGAGCAACCGACCAAATATATCAGCGCCGGTAATAATGCGTTTCACATCGCTCCACACTAATACCACATCGTGATCAATGGCCCCATCAAACGATTTATCTAAAGAATGATTAGCCCGTATTTTTAAAATCACTTCACTTAAACGCATCGCTTCATCAGCAACAATTATAGGTCTGTGACAATAGTGATAAGGGTCAAACGTATCTGGCTCAAATAACGCTGATCTTAAAAAGCCGTCAGCATCTACCACTAATAAAGGCCAACCGTCTTCATTGGTAATGATCACCCAGTTATAACCTGACTTATGTAGTTTGCGTAAAAACTCATTATCAGTTGTTAATGTAAGGTCTGGGAAAATAGGCAAATCAAGCTTAGTAGGCAAAGCAATAATCGAGTCTGGATCAATTACCTCACCCTCTTTGGTTACGCTTATTTCATCTAAGCTAAAAAAGTTAAGCGCGCCTATTCCCTCAACGTGTTGAACATCAGCTTCTTCAGCCTCTATGTGTTTGCGAATAATACCCCTGAGCTCACTTTCAGCAAAGTACGTAATCCCCTCTTTACCTAACCATGCATCGAGAATTAAAGCCGTTGGCTTAGCAACTATATAAAACAGAATCTGATAAAACTTAATTAACGGCGAAAGTAGGCTCGCCATTTTTAACGCATTACGCGAAAAATAAGCCTGTGGTGTTATTTCACCAATAATAGTAATTGCGATAGTTGAGAATAAAAACGAACTTGCGCCCATTAATACCGAATCAGAAAGTAGTGTAAGTAGTACGTTAATACCTACGTTACCCCACAAAATAGTCGATAATAAAAAGTTAGAGTCGTTTCGAAGGGCCATGACTTTTATGGCCGCCTCGTTCCCTTTTGCACTTTCCATTTCAAGCTGAAGCCTACTTAGTGAAAAAAACGCTAAGTTTAAGCCCGAAAATATTGCCGATTGTGAAATACACAAAGCAATTGCACACCAAATCATGACTTCAAAGGTCATTGTATTTTCCTGTTAGTAATACCAATTCACTTAATTAAGCGAATTGGTATAAGGCTTATAAAAGCAATAAACTGCCTAAACCTAAAAAGGTAACAAACCCAACAATATCGGTAACGGTAGTTAAAATTACCGAACCAGATAACGCAGGATCAATTTTCATTTTGTCTAAAATAGACGGAATAACAACACCTGCTAGTGACGCGGCCACTAAATTCAATAATATGGCTACCGTAATCGTAATACTAAGCATTAAGTCGTTAAACCATAAAAAGGTAAGTAGGCCGATTACAAACGCCCATACCAAGCCATTTACAGCGCCAACACGCAGCTCTTTTTTAAGCAACGCATTACGGTTTGAATCTGTAACCTGTCCAAGCGCTAAACCTCGCACAATAACGGTTAATGTTTGACTACCTGCAATTCCCCCCATAGAAGCGACCACTGGCATTAATACCGCTAGTGCTACAACTTGTTCTATCGTTGCGCCAAATAAACCGATAAACCACGACGCTAAAAAGGCAGTAGCTAAATTAATACCTAACCATATGCCACGGTTTTTAGCACTTTTTCGCACACTTGCGAACAGGTCTTCGTCTTCACGTAAACCACCGGCTTTAGCGGCTGCTTCATCAGCAATTTCTTGTCGTAATTCATAAGCAGAGGCAATGGTTAATCGCCCAAGTAATTTGTTATCAACATTAACCACTGGCAGTGCCATTTTTTCACTGTGGATCACCACTTCTGCCGCTTCATATAAATCATCATCAGCATGGAGCGATGAAAAGTCATGATTTGCCAATGTCATTAAGTTATCGGTGTCGCTGGCTTTTATTAAATCATTTACCGCAACCTCACCTATTAAACTACCCTTGCGGCTTACTAAATAAATAACTTCACTGTATTGCGGTAAACCTTTGTGTAGCAATTTTTTAGCACCACCGGCTGTTAGCTTCTCCGATACTTTTAAAAAGTCAAAACCTAACCAGTGACCTAATTGCTCTGGCGGGTATTGCTGCGCTAAATCATATTGTTTGGTTTGCGCTTCATCGAGTTGCTTTTTTGCATACTCAACAAATCGCTCTGGTATAACTTCTTCAAGTTCCAGTAGCTCTTCTACATTAACTTCATCAAGAAGTTTAAAAGCCTCAGTGTCTTCTAGCGTTTGCAGCAACCACAAACAACTATCTTCACTTAAATTAACAAAAATTTCGTGTTGTGTGTCTTCATCAAGCAACTGCCAAATTTCAAGTCGTTGTTCTTTTGGTATCGCCTCAAAAAGTAATGACAGGTGCTCTGTTGAAAGCGTTAACTGCGCATCTGCTAATAATTTATTTTTGCGTTCTGTTGTATCGCATTGCAATAAATCATTTATGAGCTGTGGAAGTTGGTCTACCGGATACTCAATCATCTTAAAACCTTAAAATTTAAAAGCGCACATTATTTATAGTCTACTTGAACAATAAAAAATTGCAGAAAAAACGTGAACTTATTAAGCATGCGCAAGCTATTTTTGCGCATTGTATGGGCAAACTAAATGCAGTACTAATATTTATTTTAAAAAATTAAAAAAACAGTAAAAGGAATTATTTTTGAGGGATTAAACAACAAGTAAGCAAACTAAAGGGATTACTTATAATAAAAAAAATCCCATATTAGCTAGGCTAATATGGGCAAAATCACACAATGAATTAGGTGTTTTTAAATTACGGTTTATGCTTTAAATTAAAGTCTATCAGTAATATTTCGTACTAAGTCAGAATCTACAAATTGAGTAATAAGTGCAGCGCCCCACGCATAGCCACGCTGTATTGGGTAACCTTTAAAAATCCAGCGTTTACGCACGTGATTAAAGCGCTCTAAATAGTCTTGCTTTTTTTGTGGCAGAGGCTGCTCACCCAATTTATTCCATGCTTTATATACGCCTGACATGTCAGATCCTCGCATAAAGCGTTGCAACCAACGTGGAAAACGAGAAAAGCTAATAGTGGACTGAAAATCAATAAAGTAAGGTTTACCGTCTGCGCCGCATAAAATATTACCCATATTACGCAAGTCTAAATGCACGATGCCTTTGCGATGCATTTTTGCTACTTGACGCTCAAGCTCATTAAAAAAGTTAACAGGTAGTGTTTTGTCTTCATGAATTAAAGCGCGCAGTGGCGTGCCTTCAATATAGTTATAAGCAACCGCTATCGGCGACAATCTACAAAAGCGGTTAGCAACTGCGTTAAGCTCTGCTAAACGGCTCAACCCCTTGTACTCTTGATTTACCGACATTCGTGCAAATGTTTTGCGGATAAACCACGGGCTTTGGCTAAAATCTTTAACAATTAAATCAAATTCATTATCTTTATATCGATACACAATCGCGTTAGCAAAACGTCCCTTATGGACAACACTTAAGTGATGTTGCATAAAAGTATGTTCTGGATATTGCTGCTGTAATTGTACTAACAAATTATTTTCAATCATAACAAACCTAACAAGATGATAACTTTAATTGCCTAGGCAACTATATTATCAAAGTTAGATTCTGCGCACAATCAGATCAACTAATTAGCACGCTAACTTTCTATTGAAACAGTATCGCTATTTTATTGATAATCTACTTTTGGGGGGAGTTTGGCAGTGAATCAAGATTATTTATAGCTTTGAATAGTAAGTCGATTATTTGGTTTTTTTCTGGCTCTGAAAAACCACTTAATGCTTGCGCATAGACTTCGTTCACTACAGGCATAATTTCAGGACAAAGAGCTTTACCTTTTTCACTTAAACACAAAATAGTTGAGCGCTTATCAAGCTCACATTGCGTTTTAATAATGAGTCCTTTTTCTTCAAGTCGGTTTAGTAAGCGGCTCATAGCGCCACGATCATAAACCATATATTCGCAAAGTCCTGCAAGCGTATTAACCGACTCTCTCGCAAGTAGTACAACCACAATATATTGCGCAGAAGTTAAGTCCATAGGAAGTAACTTGGCATCAACATGAATGGCTAATCTCGAACGTAAAAAAGAGACTAAACGCCCCAAATCTTGCTCTGGCGCTAACTCTTCTCGAGTACAACGTTTAATTGATGGCATGTTTTGCATGGTTATTTCACTGTATAGGTATATTTGCATGCTGATAGACCTTAACGCATGCAAAAAATTCAATAATTTTTATAAAAAATCGCCCATAAAAATAAAGCCGCTATTAGCTGCTTTTAGTGTAGGGCTTTGAGCTTTGTTAAATCTTAAACTGGCCAACTAAGTGTCCTAAGCTTTCACCACGCCCAGCTAAATGCTGACCTACCGAAGAGGTAGTTTTACTTGAAATAGTTAGCTCATTAACTATTTCTTGAATAGCAAATACATTACGGTTTATTTCTTCTGTAACACTACTTTGCTCCAGCGCCGCTGTCGCAATTTGCGTACTCATATCGTTAATTGATCTAACTGAGCTTGTTACCGCGCCTAAACTTTCTGAAATAGCACGAGAGGATTCAACAGAGCGATTACAACTACTTTGGCTTGCTTGCATTGCTGCAACTGCATCTGATACTAAGTTATGTAGCTCACTCAACATTTCACTAATCTCTAGTGTGCTAACTTGAGTACGACTTGCTAGGCTTCTTACTTCATCGGCTACAACTGCAAACCCTCTGCCTTGCTCACCTGCTCGCGCAGCTTCTATTGCAGCGTTGAGTGCAAGTAAGTTTGTTTGCTCAGCAATTCCACCAATTACACTTAGTACGCTATTAATCTTTTTAGATTGATCACTGAGTGAATCAACCTGTTCAGCAGCTTGGTTAATTTCGCCCATTAAGTTTGAAACCTCACTGAGTGAAATATCAACACACTCTTGAGCTTTAGCAACTTCTTGCGTTGCCGCTTGAGTTGACTCTGCCACTTGGTTTGTATTTTGAGCCACCTCATGAGAAGTAGCCGACATTTCGGTAATAGCCGTCGCAACAAGATCTGTTTCATGATTGTGATTAAGTAACTTGTCTTCAATTAATCGTGTTTGTGTATTTATGTCACCAGAAGCTGTTTTTACATCGTGTGTTACATCAACGACATTAGCAATAATGCCATGTAGCTTACTTACAAACATATTAAATGCTTCGCCAAGTTGACCTATTTCATCGTTAGTATCAATGTCTAGACGCTTAGTTAAATCGCCCTCACCTTTTGCAATATCGTCAAGGCTTTGCGCCATGCGCTGTATTGGTTTTACCATTGTGTTTGCGGCAACTAACGCACATATAATTGTTAAAACAACCCAAAACAAAGCAATTAATAATAAGGTCATTACCTTATCATTCATATGCTCTTGCATTGTTGTTTGGTATTTAAGTAGCTCTGCGTCTATATCATCCATATATGCGCCAGTACCAATCATCCAGTTTGTGCCTGGTATCATTGCTGCATAGCCCATCTTTTCAACTAAGCCTGTGGTATTTGGTTTTTGAAAATGATAGTTAAAAGCGCCGCCGCCTTTTCTAGCTTGATCTAATAAGCCCACTATTATTTTTTTACCGTTAGGGTCAGTCATCCCTATTTTGTTTTGCCCTTCAATAGCATCACCTAGTAATGCATGAAAAACACTAATGCCATTGGTGTCGTATATAAAAAAGTAACCACCTTGGCCAAATGTTAAGTCTCTTAAAGCGTTTTTAGCATCTTGCTCAGAGCCATTTGCTAATTGATAGCGAACAATTTTGCTAGCAATTTCAATTTCGGTACTTAGTAACGTTTGCTTGTCACTTATTAACTTAGTTTGAAATGCTTCAAAATTTTGTTGCTGATTTTTATTCTCTAAATAATAAGAACTCAGCATTAAGCTGATCAAAAGTAGCATTAGCGGTAAAATAGCTAGTAACAGCAATTTGTTTTTCAAGCTTAAATTACTCATTTTTTCTCCGGGGTGTATAAATGCATATATAGCGACAATTGCCAAAGTTAAATTACGACTGTTTACTATGTTTTATTGGGTTTAAAACATAGTAAATAAAAAATTTGGTGGGAGTATACTGATACCATGCTCTGCGTGCTGATATTATAGTCACAAGGGAGGTATTTGAACACTAAAAACACTGCGACCTTTGTATTAATCTATATATTATTTACCACCCTTCTTGTTATATTCAAAATTCTAACGGCTGTATTGATCTAAAATTAATTTGATAGCGTACTGAGCGGCCCAATTGCTTCGTATGTAATGAGTTAAGTCATTAGCCATGTTAATATTGGTTTTAGGTTCATATAAATAATGAATATATAGATATCAAACTTCCATTAACATATAATAGTCCTATATTCCTAATACCAAACAACTAGATAAAAATTGGAACACATCACTTTGAGTCACAGTTATAATCTAATAAAAATGAATTATTAATGAAGTATATTTTATACCTTGCACTTCTCGTGTCGGCTCACGCATTCGCAACGCCTGTAAATAATAGTATCGCTTTTTACTACTCAGCGCCGATGCCATTAGCCGAAATGACCTTTTATTCTCGCGTTGTAGTTCAGCCTGACCTTGTGACTGAGCACGAACTCAATTGGTTTAAACAGCGTGACATAGCTGTTTATGCTTATTTAAGTGTTGGTGAGTCGTTTATTGAAAGTGAGTCTTCACTCGCAGTAAACCCTAACTGGAATAGCCATATTGCCGATTTAGCATCAGCACATTGGCAACAACATATTAAAAGTAGCGCTGCGGCATTAAAAGCACGCGGCTTTAGCGGCTTATTTTTAGATACCCTAGATAGCTATCAGCTATTAGATGCTACACACAGTAAACCCGATCAACAAGCTGGGTTAGTCACCATAATAAGCTCACTATCTGAGACTTTTGATAAGCACCTTATCCTCAATCGGGGATTTGAGTTATTGCCTAAACTCGCTAATTTAGCAAGTGACTTAGTTGCTGAGGGTTTGTATAGCCACTTCAACCCAACCGACAATAGCTATAAAGTGACCAACAAAAACGACCAAGATTGGCTAAGCGCACAATTAAAAACAGCACAAAGTTTAGGCCTCAACGTCCAAGTTATTGATTATGCAAAGCCCGGTAATCGCCTTACTATGGCACAAAATATTATAGACGCAGGTTTCAATCCGTGGGTGACCGACGGTCACTTGCAAACGTGGGGCACATCATCAATTACGCCGATCCCTAGGCGCATTTTAATCCCTTATAACAGTAACGTAAAACCACTCATATACACTACCGTACACTTAAAGCTTGCGACCATGATTGAGTATTTGGGGTACATACCTGATTACATAGATATGGCAAAACGCGACTTACCTTTGGTTGACCCTAGCTTACATGCCGGTATTATTTCGTGGACCTCAAGCGATGCATTTTACACCCCAACACTTACCAATTGGCTTGAAGCTAATTTAGGTGTTGTGCCAGAACTTATTTTAGGCGAGTTACCACAGTCAACTAAATTACTATTTAACATGGGTATTGAGTCGTTAAACACACTACCTGAAGGTCCATATAAACAAGATAGCTTTGCACCTTGGCTCAAAGGAGAATCCACAACACCTCCCCCTATCGTTAAACCATATTTACTAAAATTAGCAACTAATGCGACTCCTTTAATTACAATAAAATCAGCTGATAACACAATAATTGTACAAGCGGCTAAAACTAAATATGGTGCAGTCGTGGTTGCTCCTTGGCTAATTGATACATTTCCGATGGAAGGCAGCAAATGGGTTATTGATCCGCGTACATTGCTTACTCAAGCAATGGGGTTACCACCTATATTAGTGCCAGATACAACCACCGAAAGCGGCAGGCGAATGCTTACTTTGCATATCGATGGAGATGGATTTACAAGTATTGCCCACTACGCAGGTAAGCCTTATTCAGCAGAAGTAATTCGAGATGAAATAATTAAACACTACAAACTACCGTTAACGTCATCAGTGATCCAAGCTGATATTGAAGAAGGCGGTATTCATTCTAAACAAAGTGCCAAACTCGAAGGCATTGCGCGTAGTATTTTTAACCTGCCTTACGTAGAAGTTGCTTCACACACCTATAGCCACCCCTATTTTTGGACTGCTCTATCTGGGCGAAAAAAAATAGATGAAGACGACACAGATTACGGTTTTCATCTAGACGTGCCTGGCTACAACACAATTAGCCTTAAAAAAGAAATTACCGACTCGATAAAGTACATTAATGACAAGCTCGCACCTAAAAATAAAAAAACAGTAATGATGCTATGGTCTGGTGATGCAACACCTGGCCCAAAAGCACTTGAACTTGCTCGTGACGCTGGTGTGTTAAATGTCAATGGCGGTAATACTGATGTAAATGCTGATAACCCAAGCCTTTCTCACATCTCCCCTATCGGTCGCCCTGAAAGAGATTTGCTGTATCAAATTTACGCCCCCATATTAAATGAAAATGTTTACACAAACTTATGGCATGGCCCTTATTACGGCTTTAGACGCTTAACCGAAACATTCGAAATAACAGAAAAGCCATATAGGTTAAAACCTTACACTATTTATTATCACTTTTATTCAGGTGAAGTTCTTGCGGGACTAGACGCTCTTAAACACAACATAGATTATGTTTTAGCAAGACCAAATACACCTGTGCATTTAAGCCATTATGCAAAAGTAGCAAAGGATTTTTACTTTTCTGCACTTGCAAAAAACAGTAATAATGAATGGTTATTTAGCTCAAAGTACATTCATACTTTGCGAATACCTACCGATTTTGATGTGCCAAACATAGCTCAAAGTGAAGGTGTATCTGGTGTAACTGAAAAAGGTGACTACATACATATTATAAATAACATAGCTCGCCTTAGCTTTGATCATAGCCAAAATAGTAAAAAACCTTATTTAGCATCTGCAAATGTGGTTGTTAATAGCTGGCAAGTTAACGGGCCTGTTAGCTTTAAAGCGTGGGTACCTGCTTCGCTTGATTTAATTAATGCACGCTCTTGCGAATTTGTATCTAATTTGGGTGAGCGCTTCAAAGGTATTAACCGAGGTAAATTAACACATTTCAAAATACCTGCAGGTGATTTTTATGGTTACCTTAACTGCGACGGAGCCGCACTATAATGAATGCTAAAAAGCGCCCTCAGTTAATTTCAGTAAAAACAATATTAGCGATATTAGCCGTAAGTTGTTTTGCACTTTATGCATTATTTCCACATACCTTATTTTTTGAAGATGATGCACTTTCACAAGACTATACCTTTGAGAAGTCTTACCTTAATGCAGCGCTCAATACAGAGCCCGACAACGAAAAGCTACGCGCAAAATTAGTTGAGCTACATATAGGGCTTAGTGAGTATTCACAAGCTACTAACGAGCTTGAAAAGCTACCTAGAGGCGAGCGCAAAGCAACACTTGAAATAAAGCTGCTCTACTCATTATGGCTAGCAAGCGGTGCTAAAGTTGACGACCGCTTTGAAGAGTTATCTTTAAAAATTGGTGCTCATAAAAACTGGAACGAACAAATATTAACTATTGCAAAAGCAGTTGGGTTAAATGCAAAAGTTGCTCAGTACTATCAAAAAAATAAACAGCCTCTCCTTGCAGCCGATTACTGGTTAAGCGCAGGCGAACCAGACAAAGCATTCGCTATTTATAAAACAAATATAAATGCTGATATTGCAGCTAAAGCGATTGAAACTGCACTTGGTGCAAATAACCCGATACAAGCTTATGCATGGTGGAAAACCTATGGCGACCAAGCCAATATTAAACGCACACTTTATTTGGCTAACTTAGCAGGCAATACAGAAGATGCGGCTCAAGCCATTGAAAGTTTATTAAAGACCGATCCAAATAACAGCGAGTACTTAACACAAGCAATGCACCTGCGTTTAGCAAATGGAAATGCAAAAGGAGCTGAGCAATTACTTGCAAAGCTATTACTACAAAGCCCAGCTGACAAAGAGCTACATTTATTAAATTGGAAGATAAAGCGCTGGCAAAACAAGCCTAAAGAAGCACTTCGAGAGTTTAAATGGCTAATGTCTAACAAAGCTGTAACTCCTGCGATGCTTACCGATAGTATTAACGATGCCACCGCTTTATATTTATACCAAGACGCTAATGATATATACGAATATAAAGCCCAAAATAGAAATCTAAAAGGTAATGGCTTTGCTAATTGGATGCAAGCTAACGAATTTATTGGTAACACAAAGCAAGAATTAAATAATATTGAACGCTTTGAGCAAATAAATGGTAAAAGTGCATTATCACAATATTGGAAAGCAAAAGTACTTCACGATACTGGTAATTTAAAAGCATTAAGAGCTTTGTGGCCTACATATAAAGGGCCTAAAAATGAAGAAGATTTACTTTGGATTGCCCGCGCATTTTGGCTAGAAGATGACTTTTCTACAGCTCTGCAAGTACTAAAAAACAAACATGAAAGTTCTGACGATGAGTTTTGGAGCGCCAATGTTGACATGGCAATGCGAGTTAAGGACAAAGCTCATGAGCTATATGCATTAGAAAAGTTACAAAAAATAAGTCCTTTGAGCGTAGGCGACATGCTGCACTACCAACAACTGCGCTTTGAAGGTCGGCCTCAGGAGCTTCTTGATTATTTATGGAAAAGTGAGTCGCAAACTGACCGTCAATTGATTCAAATTGCATTATTAAGCACACAAGTAAATGATGCTAAATCAGTTGCACGTATTCATGCTGAACTTGATAAGCAGCGCTACAATAAAGCTCTCTACCCTGCTTGGTTAATTCTTTCAAATTGGTATCAAAACCAAAGTGATTTAAATTCAGCTTATACAACTTTAAACCGCGCCGCTAAATTAAGTGAATATGACTCTGATGTTGTGCTGGCACAAGGTTGGTTAGCGCTGCAAATGCACGACACCGTGATGATCAGCCGCATTTTAGCTCGCTATTCTCAAAGCGACCCTTCCTATGCGTGGACCCAGCTATTAGCAAGCTTATCTATTCACGAAAAGTCATATAACAGTGCTTACTTTTATTTGCGTAAATTAGCCATTGCAGATCCAAGCGATTTAACAACACTGGTTAACTTAGCCGATGTAATGAAGCAACTTGGTTATTATGCAAATGCTGCTGAACTTAATCACTATTTACTGCAACACTTACCTAAAGATAAATATGCATACAGAGGCTTAATGTTCCGCTGGGCGGGCGCGATGGCTGTTCCTCATTTAATGCAATTAAACACAATGGAAGAACTTGCCCCCGACACTATTGGTGAGCCCCAAACAAACTGGTGGTTAGCGCGCAGGGCTGCACAAAAATTAGAGCCATGGCAAAAACTACAACTTTATATGACCAACGGCGAATTTAATAAAGCGAAACAACTATTAGCCGAAGGCTCACTAAGCAAATTAGATGAACTAAACGCCCTACTCTATCTAAAGCAGCCATACGCAACAATGCAGCGTTGGTATGAAGAACTGACTGGTGAGCTTGACGAATCACAATTGAGCTTACTTAGAAATGCACGTGCATCCTACTTTAGGGCGCTTGAAATTAACCTATCGCCAGAGGCTGGTTTAAACAGTAGCCAGTACGATGTAAACGTTTATTTTCCTTATGCTAATGGGCAATGGAAATTAAGTTTAAGTAATCAGCAAAATCTTGATAACAACGGATTACTGTTTGCGATAGAAGATAAAATGACATTTGGTCGTTGGTATTTTGATGCAAAAATAGATTCTCACCAAGGCAGCTTAGTTAGCCGCCAAGGTCTTAGCTTAGACTCTCGTTATCAATGGGATTCGCGTACACAGATAGGTTTAAAGCTTGAATATAATGTTGAAAACCGCCAATCAGAAGCGCTACTTAGTTATGCTCAACTAGATAAAGCCACGGCTTATGTTAACTACAACATTGATGGTAGACAAAACGTACAACTATCAGCAGCAGCGATGTCTTTTTCTCGAAGAGACGATGGCAGCTCACTAATAAACGGCCAAGAATATAATGCTCGTTACCAATACAGCATTTTAAAAGACCGCCCAATTTGGAACGCTTATTTTAGTGCACAATGGCAAGACTTTGAACGTGTAAATGCATTAATAAATACAGACACAAGACCTCTAAGAGTTGACCTTCAACCATTTAGGCGCTTTGCACTAGGTACCTCATTTGCCTCAACGGGTTCGTTAGAGCCGCCTTATTTAGGCGCAAACCCTTCGTGGTTATTTGATATAAGTACTGGCTATCAAACACTTAACGATACAGTAGATGTATCAGTTTCAAGTGGCGCAGGTTGGTCTGTACTGGGCGATGATTTATTTAAATTACAGCTGGGTTACCAAAGTAGTAATAAAGTGGGTAACTCAGATACACAATTACAATTAGGTTATTACGTACATTTTTAATGTTAGGAGAGAGTATGTTTCGTTTAATTATACCGTGTTTGGTATTACTATTATCAGCATGTACCACCAGCAGAGTTGCTGATGATATAGAGCTTAGCCCTTCAAAAACAGTGGCACTAATGCCGCTTGTTAATCATGCTCAAACACCGCTTGCCGGTGAGCGTGCTGAAGATATTTTAGCCAGCATTTGGCAACAAAATAAATTACCAACTCTAATACGTGCACCTCGCGTAAACAGCAAAGAGCTTCCACCACTGGATGATCAATACCGTTTAGACAATGCTATGCAATGGTTAAGCACTCAACAAGCTGACTATGTACTAACAGGCAGCATTGAAGAGTGGCGCTATAAAGCAGGCCTTGATGGCGAACCTGTTGTTGCACTTACATTATCACTCACTGTAAATGGACAAACCACACCAGTTTGGACAGGTACTATTGCTAAAAGTGGCTGGGGCCGCGATAGCATTGCAGCAACAGCACAAGATGTGATTGCCGATTTAATTTCTTATATAGAGGTTAGTGAGTGAAAACACATTTCCTTAGACCAAGAGACGTTCCTGAGCTACAAATATGGGCTGAGGTATTTATATTTACCGCGCTTGCTTTAGGGCTGCCTGTATTATTTAACGCACAGGACCCATTTTGGACTGAGGGAGGGTTTTCGTGGCCTGTACTTGGCCCACTTTTAGTTTCTTTACGCTATGGCTTTTCAAAAGGCTTTATTAGTATTTTATGTTTGCTTGTTGGCCAACTTTTTTTACTTCAAGCAAATATTTTATCACCGCAAAGCGACTTCAATATTAACGCTATGATTGGCTACATTATTGTAATTATGATCACAGGCGAATTTAGGGATGTGTGGGAGCGTACTAATCAACAGCAAAGTATTCAGCTTGAGTACGTAACAGATCGTCTTGAAACATTTACTCGTCAGTATCATTTAATTAATTCATCTCACGATAGAATTGAGCAAATGCTAGCTGGCCATACGTTAAGTTTACGTGAATCACTACAAGCAGTAAGAACCTCTATCGGGCTATTAAAAGAAAGAAGACTTGATAGCGCAGCGCAAAAAATAATCGACTTGTTTGTTGAGTACGGTTCGCTAGAAAGAGCGGGGTTATATAAAGTTGAAAACGACAGTGTTTTAGAACCACCACTTGCCTCTATAGGTAAGATGAGTCAAATAGCTAAAAACGATCCTCTTATATTAGCGATGATCGAAGAAAAAGAATTAGTATCGGTAAAAGACGAAAAAGCATCATCGGGTATAAGTAAATACCATATGGCAATCCCACTTATCGACGTAAACAATACTATTTACGGCGCTATTTTGGTTGAAAGAATACAATTTTTTGCGCTTAAAAATACAACTCTAACATTACTTGCTGTAATGGCTGGGCATATTGGCGACCTACTGCGCCATGAAATAACAAACCCAGTAATGACTTATGAAGAGTATCCATACTTTATTCGCCAAGTTAAACGTGCGAATAAAGAAGCAAAACGATACAACATTCCATCGCAGCTACTAAAAATAAAAGCTAATAATATTACTGATAAATCCACTCAACTTATGAGTTATTTAAGTGAAGCCCGTCGTGGTTTAGACATTTATTTGTACGATAATCAAAATCAGGTATTACTGCTATTGATGCCATTAGCTGATGAACTTGAAAAAGCAGGGTTTATCGCCCGAATGAACACTTGGTGTAAAGAGCGCACTGGTAGCACTTTAGCTGAGCTTGATATTGTTATTGAGCAGCAACTTGCACTACCTATAAGCTCAGATGACATAAAGAGATTGGTTTCACTTTCATGATTATAATTATTGTAGCGGCTATATTAGGGTGTATTTGTCAGTACTTTGCACTAATAGAAGTACTGGAAACACCTAATTGGTTTTTAGCTATATTATTGCATGCTATCGCTAGTATCTTTTTTGCTATTGTTAGTTATGTTTTTATACCTAAAAAATACAAAACGACTCCTTATAGCTCTTTGCTACTCATGTTTTTATTATTGTTTACATTACCAGTACTTGGAATTATAGGTGTTGTAGTAGCGCTTACGTTTGCTCTTTGTAAACCTCTCAAGAATGACGAGATAGAAATAGAGGAGCATAAAATACCTGAGCTTCCTTTTGAAGCCAGAGCAATATCAGCAAATCCAACCTATTCAATTGGCGGACTTAAAGCAATTTTGAAGCACGCTAATGAGCCAAATAAGCGTTTAAGTGCTGTAATGGCGGCTCGTCACATGAGTGACTCACAAGCTATTCCTATTTTAAAGCTAGCACTTAAAGATTTAGAAGATGATATTCGACTACTCGCCTACTCAACCCTTGATGGTAAAGAAACCAAACTTAACGAAAAAATCAGTTTGTATCAGCAAGAAATAGCAGTTACAACTAAGCAGCCAAAATTGAGTCATTTACAAAAACAGCTAGCCGAACTTTATTGGGAACTGAGCTATTTAGGCTTAGCCCAAGGCGCACTGCGTAAATACGTTTTAGAAAAAGCAGAAGCACTTGCATTGCAAAGTATTGAGCACGTAAAAACACCTGCAACTTTTATATTTTTAGGGCGCATATCTTTAGCCTTAGACAAATACGAAATAGCCCATGAGTATCTACTTAAAGCAACTGAGTTTGGTATGGCAAGGCGCCATGTATTGCCTTATAAAGCCGAAGTTGCCTTTTGTATGAACAAGTTTGACGACTGTAAACGCTACTTAAAAGAACTCCCAGAACAACCTAAGGGCAGTGAATTACGTCATTTGCAGGAGTATTGGCATGAGTAATAAAAATGCAGACATTTTACTGCTTTTAGAAGGCACTTACCCTTATGTACGTGGTGGCGTATCTAGCTGGGTTCATCAAATAATTGAAGGGTTACCTCATTATAACTTTGAGCTTGTTTTTATAGGTGGAGCACCAGAGCATTATGGCGAGATTCAATATACTTTGCCTAAAAATGTTACAAAGCTGCATGTACATTATTTAGTGGAAAATGACACTTCTGAAATAAAAGCCAAGCATGGCGTTAAATATAAAAAAGAACTCTTTGATTTTTGGCAGCAGCTACAAAATTATTTTAGAGATTGTGATGAGCCCATCCCAACTGAGTTATTAAAGTTTGCATTTGAGACTTTGGCTAAAAAAGACGGTATTAACGAAGCCGACTTTTTATATAGTGAATCATCGTGGCAAGTACTCACCAATTACTATTCAACTTTTTGTGATGAATCCTCTTTTATTGACTTTTTTTGGTCATACCGCAATTTATATAAACCGCTATTTAAAATAGCCGAAATTGCACGTGGACTTCCAAAGGTTAAACTTATTCACTCAATATCTACTGGGTATGCTGGTATTTTAGGATCTGGTGCCAGTGTAATAAGCGATACTCCCTTTTTGTTGACCGAGCATGGTATTTACACCAAAGAGAGAAAAATAGATCTTATTCAAGCCAGTTGGATCAAAGAGTCTGAGCAAAGCCTAGGTAAAAACTTAAATACCGAAATGGGCTTTATTCGCCGTATGTGGATCAGCTTTTTTGAGCAAATCGGCCGAACAACATACCAAGAAGCAGATAAGGTCATTTCGCTATACGGCGGTAACAGGCAGCGCCAAATAAAGGATGGTGCAGCGCCAGAAAAAGCATTTGTTGTACCTAATGGAATTAAAACAGTGCGCTTTATTGAAGCGCTTGAGCAGCGTCCAAAACAGATACCACCAGTTGTTGGATTAATTGGACGTGTAGTGCCTATAAAAGATATTAAAACCTTTATACGTGCGATTAAAGAGGCGCAATCGATGCTGCCTGAAGTAGAAGGCTGGATCATCGGCCCTTATGAAGAAGATCCGCAATATTACAAAGAGTGTGAACTACTTGTAGGCAGTCTTGATTTACAAAGCAGTGTAAAGTTTTTAGGTATGCAAGATATTACCAAAATTTTGCCTAAGCTCGGAATTGTAGCTTTAACCTCGATTTCCGAAGCGCAGCCTTTAGTACTTTTAGAAGCAATGGCGGCCGGTGTGCCTGTACTTGCTAGTGATGTTGGCTCGTGCCGCGAAATAATCGAAGGCGGAACTGATGAAGATAAAGCATTAGGTAAAGCCGGTGAAGTTGTCTCAATTGCTTCACCTAGCGAAACAGCACAACAAATATCAAACATGCTAACAAATGAGCAAGTTTGGCTTGAGTATCAAAAAAGTGGTTTAGACCGCGTACAAGAATTTTATGACGAGAGCCACATGTTTGCCCGTTACGATAAACTTTATAAGGATACAATGGCATGGCCGGAATAGGTTTTGAGATACGAAAAATTCTCAAAAAAAATACCCTGCTCTCAGTTTTTGAAGCATACGGCTACGCGGGCTTAATAGGCTCAGGCCCTTGGCTGCTCTCTATTGTAGCGTTAATGCTAATTGGTATTTTAAGTTTAGGCGTTGTATTACCCAAAGTACTTATTATTCAGTTTTTAACGCTTGTTACCTACATGATGGCAGCTTCACTTATTTTAACGGGTGGCTTGCAGTTATTATTAACTCGATTTATTGCCGATTTATTTTTTCAAAAAGAAGAGGCAAAGGTACTGCCTAATTTACTTGGTGCGCAACTTATAACAACAATAGCCGCGCTATTGGTAGGCTTGGCTGTATGGCCTATGCTCCCTATACCTGTTGTTACTAAGATTATAATTTTAGGTGCCTTTGTAAGCTTATGTAATCAGTGGCTTGGCGCTATTTTTCTATCAGGTATGAAAGAATACCGGTTAATTTTAATAACTATGCTAAGTGGTTACGCCTTTATGGTATTGCTTGCATATTTATTAAGAGACTGGCAGTTAGACGGCTTATTTTTTGCGTTTTTTGCAGGCGAAGCTCTGCTCTTTTTTAGCTTTTTGTTTATGATTATTCGCCGCTACCCAGGTGAAAAACTTATAAGCTTTGACTTTTTAAGCAATAAAAAAGTGTATTACAGCCTATTCTTTTGTGGTCTGTTTTATAACATTGGTGTGTGGGCTGATAAAATCATTTTTTGGTATTCACCAAGCACATCAATTCAAATTATTGGCACGTTACGAGCCAGCCCAATTTACGACTTGCCTATATTTTTAGCCTATTTGTCTATTATTCCCGGTATGGCAGTATTTTTAGTAAAAATGGAAACCGACTTTGTAGAAGAATACGACCGTTTTTACACAGCTATTCGAGAGGGTTCATCGTTAGAAGAGATTTACTATTTAAAAGATAATATGATCCAAACTGCACGTGCCGGTTTATACGATATATTTAAAATTCAAGGTATTACCGTAGCGTGCTTATTATTATGGGGCGAGCAAATACTTACCTTTATTGGTATTGATCCAAACTATAAAACGCTTTTATTTATTGATGTAGTTGGTGTGGGTGTACAAGTTATATTTTTGTCTATTTTAAATATTTTGTTTTATTTAGATAAACGCTCAACCGTCCTATTTTTAGCGGGGCTATTTTTGGTAATAAACGTTGTTTTAACTTTGCTATCAATCGCTTTTGGGCCGCAATTTTATGGTTACGGCTTTGCTCTCTCAACTATTGTTACCTCTGTTGTTGGGTTATTTTGGCTTTCTAAACAATTTGAAGATTTAGAATACGAAACGTTTATGCTGCAATAGCATAATATAAAGGCTGCTTATGCAGCCTTTATATTTAAAGCTTTTCGTACAAAATTAAAATAATTAATTATTGGAAAGCGGCTGATACACACCATGTTTATAGCTCATATAAGCGCCTCAGTTTAAAGCAAAAAAGACTAGCTCAGTAAATGTATAAAATGTTTATAAAACAAAGGGCTTATAAAAACCAAGCCACCCTACCTTGGCTTAGCTAATCTCTTGTACAATTAGACTTAACTAGTTTAGCTTTATGCTAAATGAGGTAGCCGTTGCCATTACTTACTCACCCATCGCGCTTTAAAGCCACGCGTATCAACATGTATAAATGCGCCTCTGTGCGACTTAGGCCCATAAATACCTAAACCACCTAGTAAACCTTTAAATGATTCACGTCTAGCTAACGACTCCACTATATCGGCGATCGCTTCAGCGTCACCAATTGAATGCTTACCGTCATTATTAATATCATCCATACGGTAGTTGCCATCGTTATCTATAAAAATATCGGCAGCATCACCAAATACATGTCGGCTAAGTTTTACATTGCCAATTGATTTGTTGTAGTACGGAGTTCTATAACCGCTCATAACCACCATATTACTAACCGGTATACCTTCTAAAATCAGTTCTTTGCGTATTTTTTCTAGTTTAAGTAACAACTTATTTTGTAAAAATAAATACTTTGGGTACTTACTTCGCTGCTTACTAACAAATTCCTTTAGTGAAAAGTGAGGTGATATTTTTACGCTTTCATTTTCAGGCGTTACCTTCACAAAGCCATCGGGCACTATGTAGTGTGAAGCGTCTTTAATCTGTGAAGGTTTAGGGTAGTGCCCAATGTGGTAATACTTGAGCTTTCCTCCTTCAACATTGTCTGCCGGTACTTTTACAAATACGTTGATTTTCATACGCTGTTTTTTATCGGGCGACTCAATAATTACCGTTGTTAAACCAGGCTCTTTGGGTGCTTGCCATTGCCAACGGTTGGTGTCTGTAAGCTTAGATTTCCCCTGAGTGTTAATTAGCGTGTAAGCATTTTTTGATTGCGCAAAAAGCACTTCAAACTCAACTTGCTCTTTGGGCATTACAAATACTGAAAACACCGAATATGGCATAACTATATCGTTAATTTTTAGGCTAAATTCTGCATCTTCAAAGTTGGCTTTGTTTTTTATATCAACTACCTGATGCGCAGGCTTTGTAGGCGCGGCAGCAAATACACTATTGCTAAATATAATTGTAAATATGGCGATAGAAATATAATGAATAAATTGCATAAACCCTCTCATTATTTATTTTTTAATAAAGCGGCAATCACCGACTGTTCATCATTTTTTAATAGTGCTTTTTTATCGCGTTGATATATGTCATCTCTAAAGTTAACCAGCTTATTTTCGTCAACCCATGCAGTCCAATAAACTAAATGAATAGGAAGAGGCTCATCTAAATAAAACGTCTGAGTACTGTTTTGAGCAAGTGCGCTGTCCATATTATTGAGTGTTTGCGCTTCTCCTTCGTACTTAATAATTTCACGCGCTAACGAAAAAGGCTTTTCTATTCTTATACAGCCATGCGATAAGGCTCGGTTTGCTTGGCTAAAGCGGTGCTTTGCTGGCGTATCGTGAACATAAATTGCTTCGGCATTGGGGAATAAATACTTAACTTCCCCTAGGGGGTTTTCTTCACCAGCACGTTTTACTAAAAAGTGATCAAATTGGTACGGCTTAATAGAGTCCCAATCAATATTGCTTGGATTAACAGTTTGTGAGTCTAGGTAGCTGTTTTTTCTAATTTCAATATTATTTTTTACAAGATAGTCAGGGTCCTCGGCTACCTTTGGAGCAATTTCTTTGGTGGCAATTGAGGTGGGTATACGCCATTCAGGATTAACTACAAACTTTTCTATTTCGTCGCTAAATGCAGGTGTTTCCCAACTTGGTTTACCTACAATTACGTTATTTTTTAATTTTACATCGCCCGCTTTTACAAATCGTAAGCTGTATTCAGGAATATTTACATACACATACTGCTCATCACTTGCGCCTGCAAAGTTAGTTATTCTATAAAAGTTAAGTTTTAATTTATCGAGTTTTTGCTGTGCGGGCACATTAAGCGATGCAAAAGTACGCTTACCCACTCGGCCATCAACTTTTAAACCATGGCGGGTTTGAAATTGCTTAACAGCTTGCTCTATATCTTTATCAAACGTGCATATAGCTTCGTCGCAAACGTTAATTTTTAAGTCACGCTCTTGGTATAAACGCTGTGCAAGTAAGCTCACTTGTTTATTATTACTGCCTAGTTCAAGCAATTCATCGTTATATAAGTGTGTAAAACCACCTTTGTTAACTATTTCTTGATACCAATTAATGGCTTTTTCTGTACGTTCAATTAACTGCGCTGAATATTGGTCAAAGTAGTAGGTGTCATCTGCTTGCACGTACTTTTGTGAGTTGTAAGTAGTTAGTGAAGAGTTAGCGAGTACCACACTTTCAAGCTCATTGGCAGCGAGTGTTGGTGCTGAGCATAAGCCGCTCATGCCAATAAACAATGCAGTTTTTAAAGTAAAACCCTTTGCTTTAGTAAGCGCTTGATTTGAAAATGACCCCTTCACTGTGTACCTCCTCGCTAAATATCGTTGATAAATGCTTATGTACTTACCACTAAGTAGTACACTGGAGGTGCAACGGTAATGCCAAATTAAAGTTTCAAAATAAACAATTGAAATTTAATGACTTTTTAAAAAATCTTATTCTAAACGTTAATAAATTAAACTAGAGAATATGTAATTACTATGCTCAAGTGTGTAAAGTTGCTATGGCAATTAATCTTTTAAAAAAGCTAAAAAACCACGTTCATAACGACTCAAGTACTTTGTTTTTCGTGGTAATGAAAGAGACTCTCTCCACGCAGTTTGAGTATCTTCATCTTCTTTACACAGCGTAATTAAATCGGGATGCACATAAGATTTGCGTGCTATAGCGGGAGTATTACCAAGTTGCTCAGATACGCTATCAAGCATGTTTTTTAAACTAAGCGCCCCTTTAGCTTTAGCTAATTGTTTGAATGCAATAACGCTTGCTCGCCAAGTTCTAAAGTGTTTTGCACTAAACTCCTCGCCCATTATTTGCTGAATATATTGGTTTATTTCACTTGATGTAACATTTGTGCGCTCACCTTCATTTATATACTGAAATAAATGCTGCCCGGGTAAATCTTGTAAGTCTTTTATAACATGGCTAAGCACCCTGTCGGTTATATTTACTTCACGTTCTTTACCTGATTTGGCACGATATTTTAGCTGAATATTTTTGCCCGTGAGTTGTGCATGGCGTGTTCGTAATGTTGTCGCACCAAAACTTTTATTTTGCTTTACGTTACGCTCGTTACCTACCCTCAGCGCACCTAAATCCATAAGTCTTACAACTGCTGCTAAAGTGCGTTCAATATTAAGCTCATCGCCTTGTAAGTCTGTTTCTAAACGCGCTCTTAACAAAGGGAGTTTATTACCAAATACTCCACATGCTTGGTATTTTTTTGCTTCTTGTTGCGCCCTAAATTCAGGATGGTAACGGTATTGCTTTCGCCCCTTACTATCAAATCCTGTCGCTAAAATATGTCCGTTTTCTTCTGGGCAAAACCAAGCGTTTTTATAGGCAGGCGGAAATGCCAATCCATTCAAACGATCAATCACATTTTGCTCTTTTATTTGCTTACCGATTGGATCAAAGTAAAGCCAACTTTTCTGTTTAAGTTTACGAGTGATCCCTGGTAAATTATCGTCTACATAAATTAGCTTCATTAACCCTCCAGTTATATTTAAGCATGCGTCGGAATACAAAATGTATCACTTTAAAATAACCTTAAACTGAACAAGATTATTGATATATAATAAAAAACCAACAACAATTATAAATACTTAATATATATTAATAATTCTATTTAGGTTTTCGTAAAAGTAGGTCGAACTTACGCGCCAGCAACAAGCCTATTACGATTAAACTCGATGCACTTAGCGCTAAAAAAAGCTACTTGAGATAGATTTATTACCCTAAGTTCAGATTAATTACACTTTGTCCCCCGCAATTGGGGTGCTGTTTAAATGGAGAATTCAATGGCTTTTGATTATGGATCGATTGATCTTGGACTAAAAAACCCCTTCAAACTGGAAGGTAAAGTAACAGCATTAAGAGGACTCATTGAGTCTATAGCAGGTATTAGTTTACTTGTTATTGCTGCGGGCTCTGTGAAAGAAGATACAACCGCGGGTTGGATTTTAATGGTGTTTGGCATGCTTATTTTAGCATTCGGCATTCGCTCACTATCGGCAGGTATTTACGCAACACTTAAATACTTTGTAGGTAGAAACCACCCAACTTCACTTGCTTATAACTACAGTAAATCGCAAGCATCAACCGCTCAAGAAGAACAAAAAGAAGTAGCCTACACAGCGCAATCACTTGAAGAAATGCTGGTTGGTCGTAAAAACAGTACATTTAAAGAGCCTAATGGTTTTTTATCACGCTTACTTCACAGCTTAATCCCTAAGTTATTGTTTCTACCATATCCTATTCGAAATGTTGCCCAGCGATTATTTGGCTCATGGGTAAGCACCTTTGTCGCCCTTATTGCTTATGGCCTTGTTGCATTTGTATCTTTGTCGGGCTTTACCGGTGAAGCTGGGGAATTAGCATTTCCGGTCTATAGTGCAATATTAATGTTTTACGTGCTTTTTTCGTGGCGCTCTACAGGTAAACCTATCTCTCGAAATGCAGAAAAGAATATTGAAGCACTTGGTACTGGTGCACTCGCTAAAATTATTTCTTTATCTTTTATTTTACCCATCGCTATTGGTCTTTCTATGTCATGGTTGATGAAAGAGCAGCACATTAGTAAACAAGAAATAGATAACTGGCTTGAGCAACTGCCTAGTCTTCATGCTGGAATGTACTTAATTGCAATTATTGTATTAGCAACTCTAAGCTGTGCGCTTGCTTTTATCATGATTAAAGCGCGTTTAAATTCAGTTACCCCTTCAGCTGAAGTATCTGAACTACGTGAAAACTGGCAAGAGTCTGTTCATCCAGACGAGATTTTCATAAACCTCGATAACCTAGTAATGGCTAATCGCCGTTATAAAGAAGTACCTAACAGAGTTTACAGAGAATTAGACCCTAAGCTTCAAGAACAAATAGAAGGTAAAGGCGGTTTTAAAGGTGAAATGATCCAAGAGATTCAGCCTAAACTGCACTCAATGGACTTAGGTAAAAACTTTACACTCGCGAGATTACTTGCTTTGGTGAGCGGTAACTTACTTTATATTGTAGCGTTAGCATTTACTGTACTTTTAGCGTATTCGTTTATTAATATTTACCATTACATTGATGCGGCAAATATTAATAGTTTTAAACAGGCATTTAATAACCAACATGTCATTCAATTTAGTGAGCTATTAATGACAAGCTTTCACTTATTGCTAATAGGCGTACTTATTAAAGCATTTGCGCAGTTACTTGCAAACACAGCGCATCTATTTTTTGCAGAAATGCAATTTGAGTCACTGCTTGTGTACTTTAAATGTGAAGGCACTTTTACTGAGTCTAAAATATCAACAGGTACTGGTATTCACGATAGCACCCGCTCAGAAAATACTTTAGTACGCAGTAGCATAACGCCTTGGATTATTGTTTCTCGTGTTATCTCTACTACGTTTGCTGCAACAGGTATGAAAAACCTTGAACATCCTCGCCACATTATGGAAATGCATAAAGACGAAGGACAATTACAAGCAATCAAAAAAGACGTTATTTCATTCTTAAAAGACCGCGAATCTATCGCCTCAATCACCAGTGAGCGTGATTTAGGTAATGCGTCACAAATACATCAACTAAACCAACAAACGCGCGCTATACCTACTCAGCAAGCGATAACGAAAGATGATGAAGAAGCTGCCGGGTATTTAAGACAAGAAGAAAACTTATCTCCCGAGCCCAAGGGTTAATTAACCTCAAACCTAGATAACTTTTATTAATGCCACCTTGTTAACTTAGGTGGCATTTTTTTTAACCTCTATTCAATACTTTTTAACTTTATTACCTCTTTTGCACTCAACAACATGATTAATATTGGATTAGTTCACAAAGCCCTTGCTTTATGTGCCAAAACACAAATAATGAAAGGATTAATTACAGGGTAAGAATGAGGACAATGAGCTATATACTAACCACCCAATGTGCTGATGATGTAGGCTTAATAGCTAAAATTACAGGGCTTTGCCATAAAAATAATTTAAACATTACGCGTAACAACGAATTTGTAGATAAAGACGCGCAGCGATTTTTTATGCGTACAGAGCTTACAGGTGAGCCACAAAGCGACTTTTTAGATCAATTACGCGCACTGTTGCCACAAGGCGCTAAACTTGCGCTACATTGCGGCGCAAAAACTAAAGTAGTTTTACTGGCAACTAAAGAAGCTCATTGTTTAGGTGGTATGCTGTTAAAGCAATTTGAACAAACTCTTAATATTGAAGTACTCGCTGTAATTGCTAACTATGCTGATTTAGAGCCGCTAGCTAAAGGGTTTGGTGTGCCATTTCATGTTGTATCGCACGAAGGGTTAACCCGTAGCGAACATGATAAAAAGGTAGGCGATTTAATTGCCAGTTACAATCCTGACATTATTGGTCTTGCTAAATACATGCGTATTTTAAGTCCTGAATTTGTGGGTCGATTTGAAGGTAAAATAATTAATATTCATCACTCATTTTTGCCAGCATTTATAGGGGCTAAACCTTATCATCAAGCATTTGAGCGCGGTGTAAAAATTATTGGTGCTACCGCTCACTTTGTTAATAATGAGCTTGATGAAGGGCCTATTATTTTGCAAGATGTAACCAGCGTTACACATGCTAATACCGCCGAAATGATGGCTAAAATGGGCAAAGATGTTGAAAAAACAGTGTTTTGTAAAGCACTTCAACTTGCCTCAGAGCATAAGCTATTTATTAATGGTAATAAAACCGTGGTGTTTTCTTAGCATTAATCCAACTGCTCAATTATTCTACATATAAAAAATGCCAGCATTGTTGCTGGCATTTTTTTATCATAAATAAGCTAATAACTTTTTAAATGTAAATTATGCCTGCTCTATTGGTTCGAGCTTTAATTTAGCGGCAATTAAAACGGCTTGGGTACGATTGTACACACCGAGTTTTCTAAATATGGCTGTAATGTGTGCTTTTACTGTCGCTTCTGATATGTGTAGTTCATAAGCAATTTGCTTATTAAGTAAACCTTCGTGCAGATATTGCAGCACTCGGTATTGTTGAGGCGTTAATGAGGCAACTTGCGCTGCTATTTCTCTATCTTCACCTTCAATTTCAGCTACTTTGTTTTTTAGCTCTTTTGGTAGCCATGTATCGCCTTCAAGTATTTGGTTAATTGCACTGGCAATATCATCAGACGATGATGATTTAGGAATAAAACCCATAGCGCCGTAACCCATTACTTTAGAAACGATATTCACGTCTTCACTACCCGAAACAACGGCAATAGGTAAGCTTGGGTATTCTTCTCTAATACGAATAAGACCATATAAATCACCATTACCTGGCATGTGAAGGTCTAGCAGTAATATATCAAGATCCTCTTGCTCGCTTAACACTTGCAGTGTGCTGTCAAAATCGGATGATTCAAAAACCTCTAAACCCTCAAATTTTGCGCTCAGTGCGCCCTTTAGTGCTTCACGAAATAACGGATGATCGTCCGCTATTAAAAACTGACTCATGGTTCACTCCTAATAAATTCGGCTGCCAGTTAGGTTTAAAACCTTTACTGACAGCCGATATACTACGTTTAGAATCAACTTGTAATCAAGTTTTTAACGCACATTTAACGATTTAATCTGTTCTCGATTAGTTCATCGACAACTGAAGGATCGGCAAGCGTTGACGTATCACCGAGTTGTTGGTGCTCATTTGCAGCGATTTTACGTAAAATACGACGCATAATCTTGCCTGAACGTGTTTTTGGCAAACCCGGTGACCATTGAATCATATCTGGAGATGCAATTGGGCTGAGCTCTTTACGAACCCAATTACGTACCTCTTTAGTTAATTCATCGCTTACAGTTACACCTTCGTTAGGCGTAATGTAAACATAAATACCTTGGCCTTTAATATCATGCGGGTAACCTACAACAGCAGCTTCTGCTACCGCTTCATGCGCAACTAACGCACTTTCAATTTCGGCAGTACCAAGGCGGTGCCCAGACACATTAAGTACATCGTCCACACGACCTGTGATCCAGTAATAACCATCTTCATCACGACGACAACCATCGCCTGTAAAGTAAACTCCTGGGTAGGCGCTAAAATAAGTTTGTTCAAAACGTTCATGGTCGCCATAAACAGTTCGAGCTTGCGATGGCCAACTATCTAAAATAACTAAATTACCATCTACGGCACCTTCGAGTGTATTACCTTCAGCATCAAATAATGCAGGCGCAATACCAAAAAATGGATGTGTTGCAGAACCTGGTTTTGTATCAGTAGCGCCCGGAAGTGGTGTGATCATAATGCCACCGGTTTCTGTTTGCCACCATGTATCAACAATCGGGCAATTAGATTTACCAATACTCTCGTAATACCATGTCCACGCTTCTGGATTTATTGGCTCACCTACTGAACCTAAAATACGTAAACTATCGCGATGTGACGAAGCTGTAGGCTCATCACCTTTAGCCATTAGTGCTCTAATTGCTGTAGGGGCGGTATATAAAATAGTAACACCGTGTTTATCAACTACTTCGCCCATACGCCCTGCAGTTGGATAAGTGGGGACTCCTTCAAATAAAACCTGAGTACAACCGTTTACTAATGGCCCGTACGCAATGTAACTGTGGCCTGTGATCCAACCTACATCGGCACTACACCAATACACATCATCTTCTTTTAAATCAAATACGTATTCATGTGTCATTGATGAGTAAACTAAGTAGCCACCTGTAGTATGTACAACACCTTTAGGCTGACCAGTAGAACCTGATGTATACAATATAAACAAAGGATCTTCAGCATTCATTGGCTCTGGCTCACACTGTGCCGGTAAGTCAGCAACTAGCTCGTGCCACCATATATCGTGCTCATTCCAATCAACTTCACCGCCTGTTAATTGATGCACAATAACGTGTTCAATTGTGGTTACAGTTTCTTGCGCTACCGCTTCATCTACATTTGCTTTTAATGGAACACAATTTCCTGCTCTGCGTCCCTCATCAGAAGTAATAACAACCTTAGCACCAGAATCTCTAATACGATCAGCAATAGCCGATGGTGAAAAACCACCAAATACAACAGAATGAATAGCACCAATACGTGCACAAGCTTGCATTGCATACACCGCTTGTGGGGTCATTGGCATATAAATAGCTACGCGGTCACCTTTTTGTACACCCAGTTTTTTTAAACCATTGGCAAATTTAGCCACTTCGTCATGAAGTTTTTGATAAGTAATGTTCTCACTTTGAGAAGGATCATCTCCTTCCCAAATAAGCGCAATTTTGTCTGCTTTCGTTTTTAAGTGGCGGTCAATACAGTTGTAAGACGCATTTAAATAGCCATCTTCATACCATTTAATACTGATGTGGCCTTTATCAAAAGAGGTGTTTTTAACTTTAGTGTAAGGAGTAGACCAATCGAGGCGTTTGCCATGCTCACGCCAAAAACTTTCTGGGTCATCAATAGATTGCTTATAAAGCGTATTATATTTATTTTTATCAATGAGAGTCGCATCTTTAATATGCGCAGGAACTGGATAGATACTTTGTGACATCTTCGTCTCCATTTAAATTACTTGCCTTAAGCTTTTATCAAGGATTACTCAGCAGTACTTTATTAAGTATTAGACCTTAGTTGTACTCTACTCCAATTTACTCATTTGTAGTTTATAATCCACCTGCTTTCAATTTTTTACATAAATAATACAACGCGTTAAATGTAAGTAAATGCAAACTAATCAACTCTAAAACCTTAGTCTTATAGACCAATAGATAATTGAGTAAATATTGCACATATTCAAAAGTGTTTGTGTACTTTAATAAAGATATTTGCGGTATTACTTGCCAAAGCTTTATTTAACGAATGAAAACAATATGTGTATTGAAAAGCCAAATTAACACCCTTTTTTATTCGTAAGTAATACTAGTAGCAAGTAATACAACCTTACATGAAAAAAAAAGCAACAAACAACAAGTAGCCTATAAAGGACACCACAATGAAATTTACCCCATTAAAAACATTAGCAGCAAGCGCTGTATTATGTGCACTATCAAGCACTGCTTATGCAGCGACTGCCGCAAAAATTGGTGATACGGAATTTACTTACGGTGGATACATTAAACTCGACTCTATGTGGAGTGATTATTCAGCGGGTGCGCCTGCAGGCTCAAACGTAGGTCGTGACTTTTACGTACCAAGTACGTTAACAGTTGGCGATGATAACAGCTCAGATGCTGTATTTGATATGCATGCTCGTGAGTCACGTTTTAACTTTGGCACAGCCACTGTTATGGATAACGGTAAAACCGTTAATACTAAAATTGAAATTGATTTTTTGGCCTCGGCTGCTGGCGGTAATGAGCGAGTTTCAAATTCTTACGCCCCGCGTATTCGCCATGCGTTTGTGACTTACGATGGTTGGTTATTTGGTCAAACATGGTCTAACTTCCAAAACGTGGGGGCGCTTGCTGAAACGCTTGATTTTGTAGGCCCTGCTGAGGGTACTGTGTTTGTGCGTCAATCGCAAATTAAATACACCACTGGCGCATGGTCGTTTTCATTAGAAAACCCAGAAAGTACAATTTCTACTACTAGCGGTATGGTAGTAACTGATGATGCATCATTGCCTGACTTTACAGCTCGTTACACACACAAAGCCGATTGGGGTAACATTGTGGTTGCAGCGCTTGCTCGCCAACTTACTTATAAAGTAGGCAGTGTTGATGCAGATGAAACTTCTTTTGGTATTAGTGCATCAGGTAAAATAAACCTTGGTGAAGACAACCTTAAATTTATGCTTACTCAAGGTAAAGGCTTAGGCCGTTACGTAGGCTTAAACGTTGCTCACGGTGCTGTACTTAATGGTGATGAACTAGATGCAATTGATTCGACTTCTGGTTTTGTTGCTTACCAGCACAAGTGGACAAGCCAATGGCGTTCAACGTTCTTATACTCATTCTTCTCTGCTGATAACAACACTGATTTATTAGCTATTTCTGGTGATCCGACTGAATCAAGCCAAAGCTATAGCGCTAACATTCTATACTCACCGGTTAAACGTCTAACTTTTGGTGCTGAGCTAAAGCATGCTGAGCGTGAAACTGAAAGCGGCGTTGATGGCGATTTAGACCGCTTACAGTTTTCTGTTAAATACTCTTTTTAATAGCTAAAAAGCTAACTACTTTAAAAAGCGGCCTAGGCCGCTTTTTTTATAAGCGAGATTGAGTTCTATATAATTCATCAATTCGTACCTAAAATCTTTATATGTGGCGCTAAAATCCAAAAAAATAGAATTATTATTGATAAAAACACCAAACACAATTGCAAATCGATATCATTTAGATTAAGTTACGCACTTCTTTTGAACTAACTGGAAAAACTTATGTCGTCCCCTCAAGTTTTGCGTTTATCTAAACTAAGCTTTGCTACTTCTTTAATTTTATCTGGTTATGCACTTGCTGATGAGGCAAATGTAAAATCTGAACCTCTCGAAAAAATTGCGGTATATGGTCAGCATCATAAAAACTACATTACTGAAGAAGCGCAATCGGCTACCAAACTAGGTTTAACAATTAAAGAAACACCACAATCAATCTCGGTAGTTTCACGCGCACTAATGGACGACTTTTCACTAGACGATATAAACTCAGTACTTGAAAGCACGCCAGGCGTAACAGTAGAGCAAATAGAAACAGATCGTACTTACTTTAAGGCCCGTGGTTTTGAAATTACGAACTTTCAAGTTGATGGCTTAGGGATCCCACAAAGCTCAGGCTCTATTCAAGGCAGTCTTGATACATCAATTTATGACCGTGTAGAGATAGTTCGCGGTGCTAATGGTTTAATGACTGGCGCTGGTAATCCTTCTGCAACTGTAAACATGGTTTTAAAAAAGCCAACTTATACAACACAGGCAAATGCATCAGCATCTTATGGCTCATGGAATAAAAAACGTTTAGATTTAGATGTATCTACGCCAATAAATGAAGACCACGCTGTACGCGCTGTATTTACAAAGCAAAAAGCTGACTCATATTTAGATCGCTACGAAACAGATAAAACCATTGTTTACTTAGCCTACGAAGGCAAATTAACAGACAACACATTATTAAGCGTTAACTACGTTAACCAACAAAAAGACGCAGATAGCCCGCTGTGGGGTGCACTACCTCTTTATTATACAGACGGAACAGCAACCGATTACGACGAATCAACCAGCACCGCTGCTGACTGGTCTTACTGGGATAACAGTGCTGAGCAAGTATATATAACACTTGAACAAAACTTATCGGCAACATGGGTAGCTAGAGCACGTTATGCTCACATCGAAAACGAACAAGACTCAGAGTTGTTCTACGTATACGGCACCCCTGATAAAGATACTGAACTTGGTTTAACAGGTTATGCTAGCCGTTATGATTACGAAGATAAGCATGACTTATTTGATTTATATGCCAGTGGTAAGTTTGATTTATTTGGCCAAGAGCACGACCTATCATTTGGTGTTAGCCAAGCTAAAATGGATTACAACGAGCAGTCTCTTTACGATTATACTACAGGCAATGGTTTTCCAGCTATGCCATCACTTAAAACGTGGGATGGTGTAGTACCAGAGGCAACACTTGCTGATGGCTTAAATGGTAGTGATATTACTAACGAGCAAAAATCAGCTTACATATCTACTCGCATTAGATTAAGTGAGCCTTTAAGTGTGCTCGCTGGTGTGCGTTATACCGATTGGAAAACAAAAGGGAGTGCTTACGGTGTTGAGCAAACAAGAAGCGACTCTGAAGTTATTCCTTATATTGGCACGGTGTACGACTTTAACGAGTCTCTATCAGCTTATGCAAGCTACACAGAAACATTTGTACCGCAAAAAGAGCTTGATATTAATGCCAACCAATTAGCTCCCGTAATAGGTAAAAGCAGTGAAGTTGGTATAAAAGCACAGTTACTTGATGACCAAATTTTCGTAACTTTTGCTTACTTCGATGCAAAGCAGGAAGGGCTTGCCATAGCTTTACCCGACTCACTACCTAGTGATACGCGTTATTATGCAGCAGATGGTATTAACAGCAACGGCTTTGAAGTTGAACTAAGTGGTCGAATAACAGATGATTTAAGCGCAAGTGTAAGTTTTAGTAACCTAAATATTGATGGTGATGATTTAGTTAAAGATTACACACCTGAAAACCAACTTAAAGTGGCCGCAACCTACCAAGTACCTTTAGTTGATGGTTTATCATTTGGTGCAAACTATCGCTGGCAGGATTCAACTAGCCGAGTTCAAGTCGAAGATGCAAATGGTATTGCAAGCGTCACTACTCACCAAGATGCATACGGGTTACTTGATTTAATGGCCACTTACGAAATTACAGATAACGTAGGAGTCACTTTCAATGTAAATAACACCACCGGTGAAAAATATTTGCACAGCCTGTACTGGGCACAAGGTTACTACGGTGCACCTCGTAACTACGCCCTATCTGTAAACTGGCAATTATAAATATATTTGATTAATTAAAGACTCTAGATTTTTTTAATTCAATAGAAAAAAACGACACATTTTTAATGTGTCGTTTTTATTTTATCTAACCTGATGTAAGTTTTTAATAACAAAAAAGCGCTAATCATTACTGATTAGCGCTTTTCAAAGCTCGGGTCAAATCAAGCTTAAAAACTCATTTGGGTGCAGTTTAAAGGTCTGGATCGTCGCCTAACTTATCTTCACCGTCTTCAGGTTCAATAGTTGCTTTTAGTAAAAGCATTTCGCGTAACTTACCTTCGATCTCATCTGCAATTTCTGGGTTTTCTTTCAAAAACTTAATTGAGTTAGATTTACCTTGGCCAACCTTGTTGCCACTGTAACTGTACCAAGCACCTGCTTTTTCAACAATTTTATGCTTAACACCTAAATCAATTAACTCGCCTTGCTTAGAAATACCTTCGCCATACATGATGATAAATTCAGCTTGTTTAAATGGCGGCGCTACTTTGTTTTTAACAATTTTAACGCGGGTTTCGTTACCAACAACTTCATCACCTTCTTTCACAGAACCAATACGACGAATATCAATACGTACCGATGCGTAAAACTTAAGTGCATTACCACCCGTTGTTGTTTCTGGGTTACCAAACATAACACCAATTTTCATACGGATTTGGTTAATGAAAATACATAACGTGTTAGAACGTTTAATATTACCAGTAAGCTTACGTAATGCTTGTGACATTAAACGTGCTTGTAAGCCCATGTGCGAGTCGCCCATGTCGCCTTCAATCTCAGCTTTTGGTGTAAGTGCAGCAACCGAGTCAATAATAACGACGTCTACTGCGCTTGAACGTACTAACATGTCACAAATTTCTAGTGCTTGCTCACCTGTATCAGGTTGAGATACAAAAAGGTCATCAATATTTACACCTAGTTTTTGTGCATATACAGGATCAAGAGCATGCTCAGCATCAATAAAGGCACATGTTTTACCTTCTTTTTGAGCTTCTGCGATAACTTGTAAAGTAAGCGTTGTTTTACCAGATGACTCAGGACCATACACTTCAACAATACGTCCCATAGGTAAGCCACCTATGCCTAAGGCAATATCAATACCTAGTGAACCTGTAGATACAGATTCAATGTTTAACGCTTTGTTGTCACCCAATTTCATAATTGAGCCTTTACCAAATTGACGTTCAATTTGTGATAGTGCTGCGTCTAACGCTTTTTGTTTGTTATCGTTCATTTTGTTCTCCAATCCAGCTAATGCGAACAAGTATACTGTATGAAATCACAGTATCAAGCTAATTTTTTCATTTTATCTCATCTATTACACTTTTTAATGCAAATACAATAGCTTGCAGTCTTACTTGAGCCCTATCACCAGTAAATATTTGTTTAAAGGTCAGTACTTTGTCATCAATTTGTATGCCAAACCATACAAGTCCAACAGGTTTACCTTCTGTCGCCCCGCCAGGCCCTGCAATGCCCGATACAGCTATAGATATATTAGCGTTTGTTGCTTTAATAGCACCTACTGCCATTTCATGGACTGTTTGCTCGCTCACAGCACCGTATTGATTTAATGTACTAGCACTAACATTGAGCAAATCTTGCTTTGCTTGGTTACTATAAGTGACAAATGCACGGTCGATATAAGCTGAACTTCCAGGTGTATCGGTAAGCGCATAACTCACTCCGCCACCAGTACATGACTCAGCAGTAGTGATCCATAAGCATTTATCCGTTAAAATAGCGCCTAATTGCGCAGCAAGTGTTTTAATCTCTTGATGTAATTCCATATTCAGCCTTTGGGTAAATACATGTCGTTTGATCTTTATGCACCACACACTATAAAACAACAAACCCCTATGATGCAGCAGTATCTAAAAATAAAATCAGAGCATCGCGATATTTTATTGTTTTATCGTATGGGCGATTTTTACGAACTTTTTTTTGATGACGCTAAACGCGCCGCTCAATTACTCGATATTTCGCAAACTCATCGTGGTAAAGCTGGCGGCGATCCCATTCCTATGGCGGGCGTACCCTACCATGCGGTAGAAAACTACTTAGCACGTCTAGTCCAAATGGGTGAGTCAGTCGCTATCTGCGAACAAGTGGGAGATCCTGCAACCAGTAAAGGCCCTGTTGATCGTAAAGTAGTGCGTATAGTTACACCCGGTACAATTTCTGATGAAGCGCTTTTACAAGAACGACAAGACAATCTCCTTACCAGCGTTTGGCAAAGTAAAAAAGGCCTATACGGGATTGCTTATTTAGACATTAACTCTGGTCGTTTTAATATTGTCGAAGTAAATACCGACGAAGCCTTTAGCTCAACTATTCAGCGCCTATCACCAGCCGAGCTTCTGTATAGCGAAAGCTTTGAAAACGTTCATTTAATTGAACATATAAAAGGTGCTCGCCGTCGCCCAGAGTGGGAATTCGACTTAGATACGGCTCAGCACTTATTATGCGATCAGTTTGGTACTAAAGATTTAGTTGGCTTTGGTGTTGATAAAGCCCATAGCGCGCTTGTTGCTGCAGGTTGCCTAATGCAATACGTAAAAGATACACAACGTATTGCACTGCCGCATATTCGTGCAATTACGCTTGAGCACAACGAACACGCTGTTATTTTAGATGCCGCTACCCGTAAAAATTTAGAATTAACTGTTAATTTATCAGGCGGGTTTGAAAATACACTTGCTCAAGTACTTGATAAAACAGCCACACCTATGGGTTCTCGCTTACTTAAGCGCCGTATTCATACACCAATTCGTAATAAAGACGAGCTAAATTCACGTTTAAATGCAATTAGCGCTATTTTAGATGCGCAGCTTTGCGGTGAATTACACGAATCATTAAAAGAGATTGGTGACGTAGAGCGTGTTATTGCACGCCTAGCTTTATGTACTGCACGCCCGCGTGATTTAACTCGCCTGCGCAGTGCGCTACAAGCACTTGCACCACTGCATACTTTGTTAGCTGACGCTAACGATCCTCGTATAGCAGGTATCATCAAGCACTCGCCTGAACTCCCTGATTTACAAGCGTTATTAGAACGAGCTGTGATAGAAAACCCACCGGTACTTATTCGTGACGGTGGTGTTATTGCTCCAGGTTACAATAGTGAACTTGATGAGTGGCGTAACTTAAGCAAAGGTGCCACTGATGTCCTTGAGCAATTAGAACTGCGAGAGCGCGAACGTACGGGCATTAGTACGCTTAAAATTGGTTATAACCGCGTACATGGCTTTTTTATTGAAGTAAGTAGAGCTAATGCGCACTTAGTGCCAGCCGACTACATTCGTCGCCAAACGCTTAAAAATAACGAACGCTACATTATTCCAGAGCTTAAAGAGCACGAGGATAAAGTACTCGGTAGCCAATCAAAAGCTCTCGCGCTTGAAAAACAACTATACGAGGAGCTGTTTAGATTTATTGCTCCACATATTGAGCAGTTGCAAATGATGGCAGCAGCATTGGCCGATTTAGACGTTTTAAACAATTTAGCTGAGCGTGCATTCGCACTCAATTATGCAAAACCAGAATTGTGCGATAACGACAATATAAGCATTAAGCAAGGTCGTCACCCTGTTGTTGAACAAGTAATGAAAGAACCGTTTATTGCTAACCCTGTTGAATTAAACAGCCAACGTAAAATGCTAATTATTACCGGTCCAAACATGGGCGGTAAATCAACCTATATGCGCCAAACGGCACTTATTGTTTTAATGGCTCACATTGGCAGTTATGTACCCGCTGACAGCGCTAAAATTGGTAATATCGACCGCATATTTACACGTATTGGTGCAAGCGATGATTTAGCATCAGGGCGTTCAACCTTCATGGTAGAAATGACCGAAACAGCGACTATTTTAAATAATGCCACGGCGCAGTCTTTAGTGTTAATGGATGAGATTGGTCGCGGTACAAGTACTTACGATGGACTCTCTCTTGCGTATGCAACAGCCGATCATTTAGCATCAAAAATATCTGCTAAAACATTGTTTGCTACGCACTACTTTGAATTAACAGAACTTGCTGAGCAAACTACGGGCCTTGTAAACGTGCACCTTGATGCAATAGAGCATAACGACACGATTGCATTTATGCATACAGTTCTCGACGGTGCAGCAAGCAAAAGCTTTGGTTTACAAGTAGCAGCTCTTGCAGGTGTGCCAAAAGCTGTGATTGCACAAGCAAAGCAAAAACTTAAGTTGCTTGAAAATCATCAAAGCGTTACTGCACCAAATACAGAGCAACAAGCCTTTACTTTTAATAACGAAATTGCACAAAGTACACCTTCTGAAGTTGAAGAGCAGTTAAGCGCAATCGACCCTGATAATTTATCGCCACGCCAAGCGCACGATTTGTTATATAAACTAAAAGCATTGCTGTAATTTATATCACCTAATTTACAAGCATAAAAAAAGCCGAAGAATAAACTCTTCGGCTTTTTAACACACATAGTCTCTTAAACTATTTAACTAGTTACGAAAACTGATTAAACAAGCTATCTGTACTTAAACCTTCTTGTTGCAAAATATCTTTTAGACGACGTAATGCCTCTACCTGAATTTGTCTTACTCGCTCACGTGTTAAGCCTATTTCACGACCTACATCTTCAAGTGTAGATGGCTCATAGCCAAGCAGTCCAAATCGACGTGCTAACACTTCACGTTGTTTAGGGTTTAATTCACCTAACCAATCAACAATATGTTTATTAATATCATTATTTTGTACTTCGCCTTCAGGACCAGCACTTTTTTCATCAGGAATGATATCAAGTAGTACACTGTCGTTTTCGCCACCAATAGGCATGTCTACTGATGCAATTCTTTCGTTTAAACGTAGCATTTTAGTAACGTCTTCAACGGGTCTATCTAGGCAAGCTGCAATTTCGTCAGCTGTTGGCTCATGGTCAAGCTTTTGAGTTAACTCACGCGCTGTACGTAAATAAACATTAAGCTCTTTAACTACATGAATAGGTAAGCGAATGGTACGCGTTTGGTTCATAATGGCACGTTCAATTGTTTGACGTATCCACCATGTAGCGTAAGTAGAGAATCTAAATCCACGCTCAGGGTCAAATTTTTCAACTGCGCGAATTAAGCCTAAGTTACCCTCTTCAATTAAATCAAGTAGAGCAAGGCCGCGATTATTGTAACGACGTGCTATTTTAACAACCAAACGTAAGTTACTTTCAATCATACGTTTACGTGAGGCTTCACACCCTCGAAGTGATTTGCGAGAAAAAAACACTTCTTCTTCAGCACTAAGCAAAGGAGAAAAACCAATTTCGCCTAAATAAAGTTGAGTTGCGTCAAGATTTTTAGTTACTTCTTCTTTAGCAAAGATTTCATCGTCGTCTACTTTATCTAGTAGAGCTGTGCTTTCATCAACATCGATGTCATCGAACTTTTCGTCAGTCGTAGTATGTTTGTCAAGTTTTGCTGCGCTAGCCATAAGCCTTCTCCCGAGCAATTATCAATACCTAAAAATTAGGGTAGGTATTTAGCAGGATTAACAGCTTGCCCTCGGTAGCGGATTTCAAAGCGAAGCGCGGTGACCGGAGATTCTGAATTACCAATTTCTGCTATTTTTTGTCCTGCCTTAACTTTCTGCTTTTCTTTAACAAGTAATTTCGAGTTATGTGCATAAGCACTTAGGTAATCATCATTATGTTTCAATATGATTAAACTACCATAACCTCGAAGGGCGTTACCCGCGTATACCACTGTTCCTTGTGCCGCAGCTAAGACTGAAGCCCCTTTGCGATTAGTAATCTGTAAACCTTTATAACCGTTTTCCTTATTAGAAAAGCGTTTGGTAATTTTGCCCTGTGCAGGCCAAAACCACTTAACTTTACTGCTCGACAAACGTTTAGTATTACTAATTTTGTTACTGGCTTGTTTCTGAACATACTCTCGTTGTTTTGGGGGATCAAGCTCTTTCTTTAAAATTTTGTTATTTTTTTGTAATTTTTTTATAGACTTTTTACTCGAATTCGTATAATTTCCATCCCTTTTTGTTTTTTCGGGCTTAGGGAGTAAGGAGATGTTTTGCCCAGGGAAAATTGTGTAAGGTGATGGAATTGAATTGTTTTTTGCCAACTCCCTAAAGTCTTGCCCAGCACTAAAGGCAATAGAGTAGAGCGTATCTCCTTTTTGTACTTTATAGCTAGCCCCATTGATGTTAACAGTATGACCTAAATCATTAACATTATTATTTAAGCTACTAACAGGTGCAGGAACATGGCGAGAAGAGCAACCAAAGAGAAAAATACTAATAAATATAGTTACATACAGTAAACACTGTTTATTCATTGTATTTTTCCCCTAAATTAGAAAATTGATATTTTTAACGCTTAACGCAATAAAAAGTAAGCTAGCGCAATTAATACCACTAATCCCCAACCAAGTATTTCAATATACTGACGTAATTTTCGCTCCATTTGAGCTCCGCCCCACTTCATTAAGGCTGAAACTAAAAAGAATCGCGCACCGCGCCCAATGGCTGATGCTATTAAAAATGGCAAAAATGCCATTTGTAAAACACCTGCGCCAATCGTAAATACTTTATATGGTATAGGCGAAAAACCGGCTAAAAACACAACCCAAACACCGTAATCCTTAAACCAGTTTAGTGCTATATCAAACTTTTCTTGCCAGTGCATTTGTGCAATCAATGGCTCTACAACGGGTTCAAATAGCCAAAAACCAAGTAAGTAACCAACCACTCCACCAATAACCGATGCTATTGTGGCAAAGCTTGCAAATCGCCATGCTTTGTTTGGTTGCGCAAGCGACATAGGTGCAAGCATTACATCGGGTGGTATCGGGAAAAAAACTGATTCTGCAAAGCTCATAGCAGCTAAGTAACGTTCCGCATGACGGTGTTTTGCCCACACTAGGGCCATATCGTATAACTTGGTAAACAACTTCAAAATGAATTCCTATTCAATATCGCCAGGTACTAACGGCACAAATCTAACGGGAGCAATAACATGCTCTTTGTAATTATCGCCTTTGCGGATAACCATTACTAATTTTTGATCGCTCTCACCAATTGGGGCTAATAACACGCCACCATCGGCCAACTGAGCAAGTAAGTCTTGCGGAACTTTAGAGGCCGCAGCAGTCACTATAATACCATCAAACGGCGCTTGTGATTGCCAGCCTTGCCAACCATCGCCATGCTTCATGGTTACATTATATAAATCGAGTTGCTGCAAACGTCTTTTTGCCTGCCACTGAAGTGTTTTAATACGCTCTACCGAGTAAACCTTTGTAAACGTTTTGGCCAATATTGCAGTTTGATACCCAGATCCCGTACCTATTTCTAGCACTTTATTGCGCACACCAGCTAAACGAAGTAGCTCTGTCATGCGCGCTACTATGTAAGGCTGAGAAATTGTTTGCCCTTGCCCAATAGGGAGCGCTGTATTTTCATAGGCTTTGTGTTTTAGCACATCATCTATAAAAATATGGCGCGGAATATCAGCTATAGCACTAAGTACTTGCGTATCTTCAACACCTTCACGCTTTAGTAAGTCAGAAAGCGCTTTAGCACTGCGGGTATAATTAGCGAGCACGATTAATCTCCAAATCGGCTAACCATTCTCCTACTGCCTTTAAGCTATCTTTAGCTGTCATATCAACACTCAGTGGCGTAACTGAGGCATAGCCATTATTGATTGCGTAAAAGTCGGTGCCTTCACCAGCATCGCTTTCGGTGCCAAGCGATCCGTACCAATAAATATCACGCCCCCAAGGATCGGTTTGTTTCGTCATCGTTTCAGCTTTATGACGAGCACCTAAACGTGTTACTTGCACCCCTTTTAATTCACTTAATGGAATATCTGGCACATTAATATTTATTATTTGATCTTTTGGAAGCGGATGCGAAGCCAAGCCTTTAATAATATTTACGGTAACAGCAGCGGCTGTTTCAAAATGATCGCCATTATGTGAGCAAAGCGATACCGCAATTGCAGGCAGACCTAAATGGCGACCTTCAGTTGCAGCGGCAACAGTACCGGAATAAAGCGTGTCATCACCCAAATTGGCACCATGGTTAATACCTGCAACAACTAGATCTGGCTTTTCATCAGCTAGCTGATTTACACCTAAATGTACACAATCAGTGGGTGTGCCATTAACTGACATAAAACCATTTTCGAGTGTAGTCGCTCGTAGCGGGTTCATAAGTGTTAAAGAATTACTCGCACCACTACAGTTGCGATCAGGTGCAACAAGGGTTACATCTGCAATTTGTTTAAGCGCCTGATATAAAACCGCAATGCCTTTGGCATTTACGCCATCATCGTTACTTAACAGTATCTTCATTTATGCCATTATCCTTTTCTTTGCGCTCTCGAGGGCTAGCATCTGTGTAATCCACCAGCTCACGTAATAATGCGGTTGCAAAACACCCTTTTGGTAAACCAAAGCTTAGTTTTAGTGTGGTTTCATCAAGTGTTTCAACAGTTAAGTTTTGTGGAATTAAGCGCAGCATTCGGCGCTCATTTTTAAGGCCTAACTCACCTAAACCATCACACCATGTTTGGTAAGGTACAAGCCATACTTTTTCTTGCTCGGTTAAGCCTTTTTCACTTTTACCCACCATAGGTGCCGACATCATAATATCGCCAGTGGCTAATCGCTCTATGTTTTCGTCATTAATTGCATCTTCAAAAAATGCATTGCTGCCGCTAAGCATAAATACTTCACGATGCATTGTTTTAGCTAAACCATGCTCTTTTACACGCAGGCTCACTAACTGATTAAATACATGCGATCGTGCTGCTGAAATAATAATACCGCGCAACTTTTTATCGCGAATACGCTCACCGGCAAACATTTTTTCAGCCATAACTAAGTTATGACCGCCATGACCAAAGCGCTGCTCGCCAAAGTAATTAGGCACACCTGCGCGCACGGCATTAATACGGCATAGAATATCAAGAGGGTTGGTTACGTTACGAAGTGTAATAGTAAATTTATTACCTTTGTGGCAGCCCGTACGTAACTTACGGTCGTGGCGCTGTTGCGACACAATAAAAATACTCTCACTATTTAAATCGCTAAAATCGATAGGCTTTTTAATCGGTACTTTTACACTAAACCACTGCGAGCACACGCCGTGGCGATCTTTCATGCCTGCATAGCTTACGTCTCGCGGTGAAACACCCGCACGCTGCGCAATTAGCTTTGCAACGTATTGCGTATTTTCGCCTTTTTTAACCACCTGCAAACACACGTGTTCGCCACTGCCGGTAAATTCTATACCTAAGTCTTCATCAACCATAAAGTCTTCAGCTGTGGTTTTAAAATCAGCTTTAGAAAGCGGTGCACCGTATAAATAATTTAAATCGCTCATGCGTTTTTTGTACTCGCAAGCTCTTTACTCATAATAACCACCGCATGGCTCGAAATACCTTCTTTGCGCCCTTCAAAGCCTAGCTTTTCGGTAGTAGTGGCTTTAACGTTAATTTGGCTAAGGTCGCAATTTAAATCGCTGGCTAAATTAGCGCGCATAGCTTGAATATGTGGCAACATTTTTGGTGCCTGAGCAACAATAGTCACATCGCCATTACCAAGTACATAACCTTGTTCTTTAGCTAAGCCCACCACATGGCGAAGTAAAATACGGCTATCGATATTTTCATACTCGCTTGCCGTATCGGGAAAGTGCTTACCAATATCACCCATTGCAAGTGAGCCTAAAATAGCATCGCATAATGCATGAATAGCAACATCACCATCTGAGTGCGCTAAAAAGCCCTGTGGGTAATCAATTTTTTCACCACAAATAGTTAACGGGCCTTCGCCGCCAAATTTATGTACGTCAAAACCATGGCCAATTCGTATCATAATCCACTCTCGTTTTGTTGTTTATGTAATAAAAACCCAGCCAGATCTAAATCCTCTGGCGTGGTTATTTTAATATTATCGCTACGACCTGCTACAAGCTTAACCGGTTTACCCGCCCACTCAATTGCACTGGCTTCATCGGTAATAGTAGCCCCACTTGCTAATGCGTTTTGCAGTGCATTTTTAAGCTCGTCATATTTAAAAAACTGCGGGGTAAGTGCTTGCCATAAATCATCTCGCGGCACAGTTTGTAGGGCATGAGTGTGGCCGCGTTTTATAGTGTCTTTTACTTTGCTAGCTAAAATACCGCCTTCATCAGCGTTAATGCATTCATCAATTAAACGTTCTATATCACTGATATTAACTAATGGACGAGCAGCATCATGCACCAATACCCATGTTGGTGGGTTAGGCGCTAAAAAAAGCAAGCTATTGAGCACCGAGTCGGCTCGCTCTTTTCCGCCACTGGCTCGCACAATGCGATTATCAAGCAGTGGGAGTTCGTCAAAATAGGGGTCGCTGTCGCTAAGGGCAACAACAATAGTGCGTAATTGAGGTAATTGAGAAAGTTTAGCTAAGGTGTGTTCTAAAATGGTTTTACCGGCTAATTGTATATATTGCTTAGGCGCATTGTGCTGCATTCTACTGCCAACACCCGCAGCAGGTACAATTGCTGCAATAGTCTGTTTATTTGTCATATTGTTTGCCCGGTAAAACACGAATAAATGTTTCGTCCGGTTTAATCATTCCCAATTCGTTGCGTGCACGCTCTTCAATGCCTTCTTGGCCAAGCTTTAAGTCTTCAATATCTGCTTTAAGTACTTTATTACGTTTAATGAGTTTTTCGTTGGTTTGATGATGCGACGTTACTGCACCTTTTAGTCGTGTGTAGTCTTGTAAGCCATTATGACCAAACCATAACCTGTATTGTACAAACAGTGCTAAGCACAGTAAGCCAACTTGAAAAATACGCATTTAACACTCCTTATTTTAAATTCCAAATACCTTAACTTTAATACGCTAAGGGGCGCTTTAAATTGCGCCAATTAATACTACCCGCTAAAAGCATTTCGCGTAGTGATAAAACCCGTGGCATGCAACGCTTCGAAAATTGCCACTGATGCCCGCAACATGCAGCGGTTAAACTCACTTTACTTGGCTTTATTAGCTGAGCATTTTGCTGCTCTAGCCCATTTCCTAAAAAATCAAACCAACCAAGCTCGTTACAATGCAGCTTATTTTCGCCTAACTGATCGATACTGTCTATTCTAAGACGCACCTGATCGTAGCCATGCAATATAACGGGCACAATAAGCCCCACTTTGGCATACGTTTGATAAAAAAGTTCATTAGCTTGAACATTCACATCGGGGGGGGTCGGTTTTTGCTTTTCAAGCCACGTACCATTTTGTGCATCAAGCGTAAAAGGCGTGTCACCACTGGCAACTAACGTTGCCGCTCGCTCAATATAATAAGGTAGGCTTTTTAACTGGCGGCGCAGTTTATCGGCATTAGGCTCTGCAACTAATCGCTGAACCTCACGCTGATAAAACGCATTGCACAATTGTGCATACAACACTTTTTGTGCATCAGTTTGCCAAATTTCAACTTGCTGTTGAGCACCAAGTGACTGATTTTTAGCGACCAAAAGCTGTACTCAAAAATATTCAGGTAAATGTTTTATAACACAGTATTGAATGTTTTTTAAGCGCAGCGCACTATTTTAAGCGCTTGGCTTTTCACCTAATTTTGCTTTACCTGATTCTAAAAATTGCACAACCGTATTACGCTTTTTACCAATCAATAAACTGCCATCAGCTAAAAACATAAAGTTTTGCCAATTGCGTTTAAATACATCAAACGTCGTTTCGATAATATTATCGCGTGCCATACAAAAATAAACCGTGGTGTTAGCTTCCCAATCTAAAAACGTTAAGATTGCTTCTGGTGGTAACGCATCGCCATTTTCCCACGCATCTTGCCAATCTACTTCTTGGCTAAAGCTTTTTTCTTGACCACACCAATCGGTGTCTTCAAAAAAATCAGGGTGATCAAACTCACGGCTCACCATGGTTGTCCAAAGTACGGCTGCGCGCTCGTCGCTCATAGGCTTTATTTTTGCTGCGTCTTCATCAGATACAGGTAAATCTTTGTGGCGAAAAACCCACGCCTTTTTGTAATCATCTAAAGAAATATAGTTCATAGTATTGGCAAATTAGTTAACATTAAAAGTGCAAAGCCAAATTATACAAGAGATCAAAACATGACTACAGCAATAAAACCACTTTCCCTAAAACCAGGCATATACCAACACTACAAAGGCCCGCAATATAAAGTTATTCATGTTGCCACCCATAGCGAAACCGAGGAACAGCTTGTGATTTACCAAGCACTTTATGGTGAATTTGGTATATGGGCGCGCCCACTTAGTATGTTTTTAGAAACTGTTGAAAAAGAAGGTGAGGTCATACAGCGTTTTGCTTATATTGGACCTGCTGCTTAACTATGGCATTATAACAAAATAACTTACTGCTCAGACCAGACAAGGGTACACCGTGCAATTTAATTCAACTGACAATTACATAGCGAGTAGCGCGCTTAAACAAGCTGTAAATGCTGCCATTATGCTCGAAAAACCACTTTTAATTAAAGGCGAACCTGGCACAGGTAAAACCATGCTGGCTGAGGAGTTGGCTAAAAGCTTAGATACTACGCTTATTCAGTGGCATATAAAATCGACTACTAAAGCACAGCAAGGTTTATACGAGTACGACGCGGTTTCGCGCCTGCGCGACAGCCAACTAGGTGACGAGCGTGTACACAATATTGGCAACTACATCGTTAAAGGTAAGCTTTGGCAGGCATTTACATATGCAGAGCTCAACGGTAAACGCCCAGTGCTTTTGATTGATGAAATAGACAAAGCCGACATAGAGTTCCCAAACGACTTACTACTTGAGCTTGATAAAATGGAGTTTCATGTTTATGAGACTAACGAGCGCATTGTCGCAAAAGAGCGCCCTATTGTGATCATCACATCAAATAACGAAAAAGAATTGCCGGACGCATTTTTACGCCGCTGCTTTTTTCATTATATTGATTTTCCTAGCAGCGACGAAATGCAGCAAATTATTGACGTGCACTACCCTAACGTTAAACAGGATTTAGTACGCAAAGCACTTGAAGTGTTTTTTAACCTGCGCGAAGCAAACGGCCTTAAAAAGAAACCTTCCACCAGCGAATTACTCGACTGGTTAAAGCTTTTAATGGCTGAAGACATAGACGCTAAAACACTGCACGACAAAGCTAAAAAAGGCGGTTTAATGCCAATGTTTGGCGCATTACTTAAAAATGAGCAAGATATAAGCCTAATCGAAAAGCTCGCATTTATGAGCCGCTAGGGCCTGTTGACCTTTCAGGATTAAAATTTGTTCTAACTAGGGACGATTTAATCGTGGCGCGAGGTTTGTAACCTAGTGGGCTAAGTAAAAGCCGAGCAACAAAGAGTTAATCGTCCCTAGGACGAACCTTCAGGCAGCGCGTGTTTGGTATTTATGCTGTGTTATCGCCTATTTATGGGGAATAACCACACTACATAGGCTCTGCCTTACCTAAATACCAAACACACTGCTGCAAATTTAACCTCGAAAGATAAACAGGCCCTAATATGTTAGTACAGTTTTTTTTCACGCTACGTAAATACCGCTTGCCTGTAAGCCTGCGCGAGTTACTCGACTTAATTAACGCCTTAAAAAAAGGCGTTATATTTGCCGACGTAGACGCCTTTTACCATTTAGCTCGCACCATAATGGTAAAAGACGAAACCCATTTTGATAGGTTTGATAAAGCCTTTAGCGATTACTTTAGCGGTATTGCTGACCTTGATTTGCTCGAGAGTTTAAAGCAACAGCACAACCTACCTGAAGATTGGCTACGCAAAGAGTTTGAAAAACACCTAAGCGATGAAGAAAAAGCCCAACTAAAAGCCATGGGCGGGCTCGACGAGCTTATGAAAACCCTAAAAGAGCGTTTAGAAGAGCAACAAAAACGCCACGCAGGCGGCAATAAATGGGTGGGCACTGGCGGCACATCACCTTTTGGTGCATACGGCTATAACCCCGAAGGCGTGCGTATAGGGCAAGACGGCAACCGTAACCGCCAAGCGGTAAAAGTGTGGGATAAACGAGAATACAAAAACCTCGACACCGACAGAGAAATTAGTTCGCGCACAGTTAAACTCGCCCTTAAAAAGTTACGAAAGTTTGCCCGCACTGGCGCAAGCGACACGCTTGATTTAAACGAGACCATTCACGCTACTGCAAAGCAAGGCGGCATGCTTGATGTAAAAATGGCACCCGAACGCCACAATGCAGTAAAAGTACTCATGCTGTTTGATATTGGCGGCTCAATGGATGACTATATCCACACCTGCGAAGAATTATTTAGCGCCGCTCACAGCGAATTTAAACACCTAGAGTTTTACTACTTTCATAACTGTTTATACGAGCACGTTTGGCAAGACAACGCACGCCGCCATTCAAACGTAATTGACACCATGACGCTGATTAATAAATTTACCAGCGACTATAAAGTAATATTTGTCGGCGATGCCACTATGGGCCCATATGAAATAGCCTACCCTGGCGGCTCGGTAGAACATTACAACGAAGAGCCTGGCAGTGCATGGTTGCAACGTGTCACAAACCACTTTGATAAAGTCGCCTGGCTCAACCCACAACCCGTTGAACACTGGCCGTACTATCAATCAATTGGCTTTATAAAAGAGTTAATGAACAACCGCATGTATGCGCTGAGTTTAGATGGGATAAGTAGAGCGATAAAAGAGCTGAGTTAAAGTGAATAATAGAAATATATTAAAATTAATTTTGTTTGCATCACTTATTATAAATTTGGTTTTTATAACTATCTTTATAAGTGACTCTAAAAAGGATAAAAGCATTTATTTATTAGCAAGCAATGTTGAAGCTAAATGCTTGAATGATTGGAAATCACAAGACTCTAGGGTGCCTTTTATTACCTCTCATCAAGTTTTAGGACCAGATCCCTTTACTGAATATAACCTTTTAGAGCTGGGAGGTTATGATCAGTCAACATCTTTCACATACGAATTCTCAGCATGTTTTAAAGATAAATTTTCTACAGTAAGAACAATTGCAGAGATGAAATATGCTATTGATTTCATTGGTAAGCAATCAAAAAATGTTGGATTTTATAAATTACCAAATTCTGACGAAATTATTGTTTACTCAAATGAGTAACAATTAGGCTAGATTGGCTAAACTCACAACTCGTTGAGCCTTGGCTTTACTACCAATTATTTATGAAGTAGCTGATAGATAAATCGATAAAAAACTGCGTCAATTATTAAATACGTACATTAAAAGAACTATTATTCCAATTAATATATAACCCTTCATTCTATCAACTTTACGTGCTCGACCTGTTCTTGATGTTGGAATACCTGTTGCTTTTGCAACTTTCCTTTTAAAATTAGCTTTCGGTCTTTTTAATGGGTTCATTATTAATTTCTATTTTATTTAAATTAAGTAACGCCTACATACCTATAAAACGTCGATATACTTATTCGTTACCAATTTCATAATACTTCCCTACTGTACAGTTTGCAGGCCTTGTATTGTTCCAAACTGAAATCAATGCTTTCTTTGCGTTCATTTCATTAAACCAATATTCAACTTTTCTTTTTTGTTTGCTTGTTAAGCTACCCTCAATTAATTCACAATTATCAAGCCTAAAAGAAGCTTTCGAGTCTGAGGTAATAACGTGAAAATGTGGTGGAGGGTGTTCGTTAGAATAAATCTCTATTTTAAGACCATCAACCCTTTTAACTAATTGCTTTATTTCAGTTAAAACAGGTCCATCCGGATCTATATCATCACTAACTAGAGTCTGTGAAGACAACAAAGAATGAAGGTGCTCGGTTAGCTCATCTAACGACTCAAACTGTTCAGGCGAATCCTCATAGAACCACTTAGTTCCTTTAAATGACATAAATATTCCTGTGTTAAAATTTAATTTAAGGTTCTAAACGAAGACTAATTATATTTCTTATTAATTCAAAGCGCTTTACTCATAAACAAGCTGTACGGATCTAACTCATAATCACCAAATGGTTCGCACTCTTTAAAGCCAAATTGAGCGTAAAGCTTTTGTGCGGGTAAAAATGCCTTTGCAGTGCCTGTTTCTAAACTTAACTTTTTATAACCTCGCAAGGTCGCTTGCTCAATAATATGCGTGAGCAATTTAGCAGCGATGCCTTGGCGTAAATAGTTGCTTGATGTGCGCATTGATTTAATTTCGCCATGCGTTGTATTTAGTGCTTTTAAAGCGCCAACACCCGCTAAATTATTATCAATCCATAAGCTATAAAAAGTTATATCGGGCTGAGTGAGTTTGCTCACATCAAGTGCATGCACGCTCTCAACAGGTGAGTGCTTTAGCATATCGTTATGGTGTGCTTGTAGTAGCTTTATAACTTCAGGATTTGAAAGCTCGCCTGTTTTAATTTTCATTTATAGCTCATTTTTTAGTGTATTAATATTTATTGTAAAGCGCCAATAACTTAACATTCAATTCATCATTATTAGAAGCTAAAACGCTACCGACTGATTTCGAGTTATCTAAATCCCCTACTCGCACCTCAAATGTTTTATTATCAAAGCTATCAATAAAAATATATCTTTCTTTTTGTTCATCAAAAAAGGATGCAAAATTATCTGTAATAGACATATCAAATTTCATGTCACTTTCCTCATAAACTCAAATTAATGCCTACATATATACTTAACTAACTTAAAAATATCATATTTATATAATTGGTTTATGCAGCTAGCTTCCACACTATAAACGCTAGGGCAAACCCGATTAAATAGACTAAACCTAACCAGCTTAAAATACGCAGTAATACACTGTGTTTAATATCGGGGTTTGAGCGTACTAAGCTAAAGTTAAGCCATGCAAAAACGGGGGTGGTAACAAACGAAAGTGTCATTGCAAACGTAAGCATTGGACCAAGGGCTGATTTAAAGAATAAAATAACGGCCATGCCAGCTAGTGCTTGCAGTACAAGCCAAATATTTAGGCTGTGTTTTGATTGCTTAAAGCCAAGTAGTTTATGAGATTCGTTAAGCGTGCGGGCGTAGCCATCTAGCACGGTAAGTGTAGTGCCAAACATACATAAAAAGGCGATTGCTGATACAAGCGGCCTTGCCCACTCGCCTATTGTTAATGCGTACATATCAATAAGCTGCTTGGCAAACGCGACACCGCCGAGTTCTATACTACTGGTTTGCCCGTACTGCACTAATACACCTAAGCTAAAAAATACCAAGGCTAAGCCAGCTGTAAGCCAGTAACCTACGTTAAAATCGAACAAGCCTTGGCTTTTAGAAACTGTTTGCTGCGCTTGTTTTTCTTTTAGCCATAAAGAACTTAATGCAGATATTTCGATAGGTGCTGGCATCCAGCCCATTAAAGCCACCATAAAGCTAAGCATGGCAAGTTCATACGGTGAAGGACCCACATAATCAGCAGGTGCCATTGGGCCGTTACTAAATGCAATGGCAAGGGCAATCAAAGTAGCGAGCGTAAGTAGCCCCATAATGCCTTTGGCAACGTTATCTAGCGCTTTAAAGTGTCCAAGTAGTAATATAACTAAACATACACCCAGCAGCATCCAACAAAGTAAGGTTACTTCGATAACCACAGGTAAGGCGTAATGCAGTAAGCTTGCGGTAAGCAGTAATACGCCAGCGGTATTAACAACAGCGGCTACAATGTTTAAGCCAATAAAGCTGTAAAAATAAAACGGGCCTTTACTCTTATAGCCCTCCACTAGGCTATTTTTAGTCGCGAGTGTGTATTCCATACCAAAGCGAAAAAACGGATATTTTAAAACATTAACAACGAGGATAAGCCAAAATAGTTGCCAACCAAATATTGCTCCAGCTTGCGTAGAGGCAACTAGGTGAGATCCGCCAATAGCGGCTGTTGCCATGAGTATTCCAGGTCCAAGCGCACCTAGTCGAGACTTCCATACTGCTTTTGTTGTGTGCATTAATTTCTCAAAATATGTGTGTTATACGCTGCTTTTATTAATTTTTTTGATTAATAAACTGCAAGAACGCATAACTTACCTAAATTACAGGCAATAAAAAAGAGCCATACGGCTCTTTTTTACAATACTTTGGAACTAAATTTTATTTAAGATCCATCTCTTGGATGATCTCGTGTGCGATTTCAGGTGTAGTGCTAACAGGCTTTTCGTGTAAGTTTGCTTTTATCTGCCCTTTTCGATGTTTTAGTGCCGCATCGAGTTTTTTAGCTGCGCTTGCAATGGCTGGGTACATAACTTCGTTTTCCCCTTTTACCGATATGCGCGTGCCTTCGTAATTAGTGCTAATTTCAGCTTGGATTTTATGATGCTCTTTAGACAAAATAATATCGAGTGCAATAAGCGATGGAAAGTGGCTCTCGATTTTTGAAAATTTTTCGTTGATGTGCTCTCTAATAGAGTCAGTAACTTCAACATGGTGACCAGAAAGATTAATTTTCATAGGGTATCCTTTTATTTGTTACCTCATAAATAGTATTGGGGGCTATTTAGATTAACACAAGGAAAAAAGAGAGATATTTGAGGTTTATTTGCGGTTTTTGGTGATTTAAATCATGCGTTGTGCAAAGTTTATGCAAAGCCCATAGTGCATGGGCTTTCAGACGTCTAGCTGTATTGATTAATCTGTGTACGAACAACAGTAGTCAGCAAAATCAGATACTTTTACTTTAAAGCTTACATTTGCATCAACATTAAACGATTCACCCGCGTTAAATGTTTTCCACTCACTTGCCCCTGGTAATAAAATATCCCATTGGCCAGCTAAAAGCTCCATGCATTCTTTTTGGTTTGTATCAAAAACAAACTCACCAGGTTGCATAAAGCCTAAAGTTTTCGCTTCTCCATCACCTAAAATAACGGTACGGCTCGACACTTTTCCGTCAAAATATACATTGGCTTTTTTTACTACACTTACGTTATCGAACTTTGGCATTTTTAGCTCCTGCTATTAATTTAAGATTTTTATTTATAAATTTTATCGCACTACCTTGCCTGATAGCTTACTTTCTTGCAAGGAAAGCAGCATTGTTCAAGGTGAAGTTGCTTCATGTTAGGGCATAAAAAAACCCGCAACATGTGCGGGTTTTTCAATTACTTACTTTATTTAATCAAAGCGATTAAAAAAGCTCGTTTGCTTTGCTTACAATGTTTGCCACTGTAAAACCAAAGTGCTCAAACAGCTCACCAGCAGGTGCCGACTCACCAAAGGTAGTCATACCTACTACTGCGCCATTTAGACCTACGTACTTGTACCAGTAGTCAGCAATACCTGCTTCTACTGCTACGCGGCGTGTAACAGATGCCGGTAATACGCTTTCTTTATACTCTGCGCTTTGATCTTCAAAGGCATCAGTACATGGCATAGATACAACACGTACCTTTTTACCTTGGCTGCGTAGCTCAGTTGCTGAATCTTGTGCTAGTTGCACTTCAGAGCCTGTCGCAATGAAAATAATTTCAGGGTTGCCGTCACAGCTAAGGATGTAACCACCCTTTTTAACATCGCTTAATTGCTGTGCGTCACGCGCTTGTTGCTCAAGACCTTGGCGAGTAAAGATTAACGATGTAGGACCGTCTTTACGCTCAATAGCTTGTTGCCATGCAATTGCCGACTCAACTTGGTCACATGGGCGCCAGTTGTATAAGTTAGGCGTTAAACGCATGCTTGCAATTTGCTCTACTGGTTGGTGAGTTGGACCATCTTCACCTAAACCGATTGAATCGTGCGTGTATACAAAAATGCTTGGTTGCTTCATTAATGCAGCCATACGTACGGCATTTTTTGCATATTCAACAAACATTAAGAACGTAGCACCGTAAGGAATAAAGCCTTTATGAAGGGCAATACCATTCATAATTGCCGACATACCAAACTCACGTACACCGTAGTAAATGTAGTTACCGCTTGCATCGTCGTGTGTTAAACCTTTAGAGCCATCCCAAATTGTTAAGTTTGAGCCTGCTAAATCGGCTGAGCCACCCATAAATTCTGGTAATAACGGACCAAATGCGTTTAATGCATTTTGCGATGCTTTACGAGACGCTGGGTTTGCAGGGTTTGCTTGTAATTGCTCAATGTACGCTTGAGATTTTTCAGCCCAATCGCCAGGCAGTTCGTTATTAATACGACGCTTGTATTCAGCCGCAAGCTCTGGGTATGCTTTTGCGTATGCTGCAAATTTTTCGTCCCAGCTTGATTCAAGCTGCTGACCTTTTTCTTTGCTATCCCATTGTGCGTAAATATCATCAGGAATTTCGAACGCATCGCCAGTCCAACCTAAGAATTCGCGAGACGCTTTAATTTCGTCATCACCTAGTGGTGCACCGTGACAATCGTGGCTACCAGATTTATTAGGTGAGCCGTAACCAATAATTGTTTTACAACAAATTAGTGATGGTTTATCGGTAACACTTTTAGCTTCTGCAATTGCAGCACTTATAGCATCGCTGTCGTGGCCATCAACACCACTAATTACATGCCAACCGTATGCTTTAAAGCGAGCTGGCGTGTCATCTGTAAACCAACCTTCTACTTCACCATCGATTGAAATGCCGTTGTCATCCCAAAATGCAACAAGTTTACCCAGACCTAATGTGCCTGCAAGTGAACCAGCTTCATGAGAAATACCTTCCATAAGGCAGCCATCGCCCATAAATGCATAGGTAAAGTGATCAACAATATCGTGACCTTCACGGTTAAACTGTGCAGCTAGTGCCTTTTCAGCAATTGCCATACCTACGGCATTTGTGATCCCTTGACCTAATGGGCCCGTAGTAGTTTCGATTCCTGGTGCATAGCCATATTCAGGGTGACCTGGTGTTTTAGAATGCATTTGACGGAAGTTTTTAATTTCGTCTAGTGGTAAGTCGTAACCACTTAGGTGCAATAGAGAATAGATAAGCATTGAACCGTGGCCGTTTGAAAGAATAAATCTGTCACGGTCAGCCCACTCTGGATTTGTTGGGTTGTGTTTTAGATAATCGCGCCATAATACTTCTGCGATATCAGCCATGCCCATAGGGGCTCCAGGGTGGCCAGATTTGGCCTTTTGTACTGCGTCCATTGACAAGACGCGAATAGCATTTGCAAGTTCTTTGCGAGATGGCATGAATTCTCCTACCTTTATGTGTATTTGCGCGGGTATTTATGTGTTTGTTTATGCACCCAAGTAACTTGGGTTTGTTTATATCGACCATTCTTACTTATTGTGGGGGCTGTGTGCAATTAAAAACCCTATAAAAGTGAGGCATTATGAATATTTTTTAAGACCAAAAAGTTATTAGTAATTTTATTTAGACGTCTAGGCGTAAAAACACTATGCAAGGTGTTTTGTTTTCGATAAAATACGCCCCTTAATTTTTTAGCGCTAATACCGACGTTTGTGAAGCGCAATATTTGTGAGCAGAATTACAATGGCAAAACATTTATTTACTTCTGAATCAGTTTCTGAAGGTCATCCGGATAAAATCGCCGATCAAATCTCTGATGCGGTACTTGATGCTATCCTAGAGCAAGACTCTCATGCCCGTGTTGCGTGCGAAACTTACGTAAAAACAGGTATGGTTATGGTTGGTGGTGAAATCACTACTAGCGCATGGGTTGATATTGAAGAAATTACACGTAAAACAGTACGTGAAATTGGCTACACGCATTCAGACATGGGTTTCGATGCAGATTCATGTGCAATTTTAAACACTATTGGTAAACAGTCTCCTGACATTAACCAAGGTGTTGACCGTACTAGCCCAGAAGAACAAGGTGCTGGCGACCAAGGTCTTATGTTTGGTTACGCATGTAACGAAACAGAAGTACTAATGCCTGCGCCAATTACTTACTCACACCGTTTAGTACAGCGCCAAGCGCAAGTACGTAAAAGCGGCGAGCTTAACTGGTTACGTCCAGATGCAAAATCTCAAGTTACTTTTGCATACGAAAATGGTAAGCCAGTAGGTATTGATGCAGTAGTACTATCTACTCAGCACAGCGAAGACATTTCGCAAAAAGATTTAGTAGAAGCGGTGATGGAGACTATCATCAAGCCGGTACTTCCTGCAGAGCTTATTACAAGCGCGACTAAATTTTTCATTAACCCAACGGGTCGCTTTGTAATTGGCGGACCAATGGGCGATTGTGGTTTAACAGGTCGTAAAATCATCGTTGATACATACGGTGGTATGGCTCGTCACGGTGGTGGTGCTTTCTCTGGTAAAGATCCATCAAAAGTTGACCGCTCAGCTGCATACGCTGCACGTTACGTTGCTAAAAACGTAGTTGCGGCTGGCCTTGCTGATAAATGTGAATTACAAGTTTCTTACGCAATCGGTGTTGCAGAGCCTACATCTATCAGCGTTGAAACGTTTGGTACAAGCAAGTTAGAAGAAAGCCGTTTAATCGAACTTATTCGTGAACACTTTGACCTGCGCCCTTACGGCTTAATTCAAATGCTTGATTTAGAGCGCCCTATCTACCTTCCTACAGCGGCTTACGGCCACTTTGGTCGTGACGAATTCCCTTGGGAACGTACAGATAAAGCTGATGCACTTCGTGCAGCTGCTGGCCTTTAAGCTAAAAGTGTTGAAGTAAATTAAAAACGGCCCTTAATAGGGCCGTTTTTGTATCTAAAACTTATCAGTTACATTGTTTGTAGTACGTCTACAAAATAACTATAAAATCAACCTCGAATTCTTTTGTACTTTAGGTATATACTCATTTCATTATAAAAGCTTTAGGGATAGTTAAATGGCCGATAACTTTCGCGTTATATTTGCAGGACTTGCCGATAACGTTGACATAAAAACAGCGTGCGCAAACTTAGCTGCAAAATTAAAAACGTCAGATGAAAAAGTAGCTCTTTTTTTTAAAGGTAAGCCGCTGTTTGCGCCAAGCGATAAAGACAAAGCGTTAAAACAGACTAAGTTATTAGCAAGCCTAGGTATTAAAAGTAAGCTGCAAGCTGTTTCAAATGCGATTCAAAATAGCTCCCCCGCAGCTGCAAATAACAACCAACGTGATGAACGTATTTTTGATGCACTTGATTACATCACTAGCAGCTTAATACGCCTTGAAGAAAAGCTAGATGAGCTAGAGCAACGCCTTCCTGAAGCTCAATTAAATACACCAGACGAAAGTGTAGACGAATGGCAAAATGATGACCTAATGCTAGATGAGGATTTAGCGACTCCTAAAAAACGCAGTAACTTACTTTTATATTCATTGATTGCAACTGCCACCATCTTGCTAGTCGTACTGGCTGTTTTTTTGATTTTTCCCGATTTATTCTCTTTTTAAAAATGGCTAATTAGTTTAATGAGCAATGAACGCGCACAAATAAGAGCTGAAATTCGTAACACCCGTAAAAACTTGTCAAATAATCAGCAAATAATTGCTGCGCAATCGCTAAAAATGAATTTTATTCAACACTTAAAAAGCGAAAACATAACGAATTCAAAGCATATTGCCATTTATTTAAGTAACGACGGAGAACTAGACACTTCATTGTTAATTAAAGAATTATGGAACTTAAACCATGCTGTTTATCTACCTATAATACACCCATTCAATGGCGCTAATTTACTATTTCAGCGCTATGAGAAAAACTCACCCATGAGGGCAAATCGCTATGGTATCTTGGAGCCTAAGCTGAACTGCTCTCAAATATGCCCATTACCAGCGCTTGATTACCTCCTTATGCCATTAGTGGCATTTGATAAACAAGGTAATCGCCTAGGAATGGGAGGTGGGTTTTACGACCGGACATTGGCACGTTTACATGAACAAAATTGGCAAAAACCGCAACTAATTGGCCTTGCACATGAATGCCAAAAAGTTGATGCTCTACCAATCGAGTCATGGGACGTACCACTTGAAACCATTATCACCCCAGATAAAACATACTGTTGGTAACATTTAATTTTGGTTACTAGCCGCATATTTCTGACATACATGAGCACAAAGCAATGACACAAGACGAATTAAAAAAAGCAGCTGCCTGGGCAGCACTCGAGTTTGTAAAAGAAAACACCATTGTAGGTGTCGGTACAGGCTCTACTGTTAATCACTTTATTGATGCCCTTGGCTCAGTAAAGGACACTATTGTAGGCGCTGTATCAAGCTCAGAAGCGTCAACTGCACGTTTGGAAGCGTTAGGTATTGAAGTGTTTGAACTTAATAACGTTGATGCTTTAGATGTATACGTTGACGGCGCTGACGAAATAAACGCTCAAAACGAAATGATTAAAGGCGGCGGCGCAGCGCTAACACGTGAAAAAATAGTAGCAGCAGTTGCAAAACAGTTTGTGTGTATTGTTGATGACACAAAGCTGGTAGATACATTGGGCGACTTCCCGCTTCCGGTAGAAGTTATTCCAATGGCGCGCAGCTACGTTGCACGAGAATTATTAAAACTTGGTGGTGACCCTGTTTATCGCCAAGGCGTAGTTACCGATAATGGTAACGTTATATTAGATGTATTTAACTTAAAAATTACCAATGCCAAACAACTTGAAACACAAATCAATTCAATTGTTGGCGTAGTTACCAACGGCCTATTTGCGATGCGAGGTGCTGATAAAGTGATTATCGGTACCAAAAATGGGCCACAAATTAAATAGGATGAGGTTATGAGTAAGGTATCGTTAGCAAAAGACAAAATTAAAATTCTCTTGCTTGAAGGTGTTCACCAAAGCGCTGTTGAAACGCTAAAACGTAACGGTTACAGCAATATCGACTACGTTAAAACATCCTTACCTGAGGACGAGCTTAAAGAGCGCATTAAAGATGTTCACTTTGTAGGACTTCGTTCTCGTACTCATATTAACCAAGCTGTATTAGACTCAGCTGAAAAGCTAGTTGCTATTGGTTGTTTTTGTATTGGTACAAACCAAGTTGATTTAGATGCAGCACGCGAACGTGGTATTGCTGTATTTAACGCTCCATTTTCTAATACTCGTTCAGTTGCTGAACTTGTACTTGGCGAAATTCTACTTTTATTACGTGGTATTCCAGAGCGTAATGCAGCGGCTCATCGTGGTGGCTGGTTAAAAACAGCAAATGGTTCGTTTGAAGCACGTGGTAAAACATTAGGTATTATTGGCTACGGTCACATTGGTACTCAGCTAGGTATTATGGCTGAAAATATCGGTATGAACGTGGAGTTTTACGATATCGAAGATAAGTTATCACTGGGCAATGCAACACAAGTTCATAACCTTACTCAGCTGTTACAACGCTCTGATATTATTAGCTTACATGTACCAGAAACACCGCAAACTAAAAACCTTATTGGTACAGCAGAACTTGCAGTTATGAAGCAGGGGTCTATTTTGATCAATGCATCACGCGGAACTGTTGTTGATATTGATGCTCTTGCAGAAGCGCTTACAGAGAAAAAACTAAGTGGTGCAGCAATCGATGTGTTCCCTACTGAGCCAAAATCTAACGATGAAGAATTTGTATCGCCACTGCGCCAATTCGACAATGTTATTTTAACGCCGCACATTGGTGGTTCTACACAAGAAGCGCAAGAAAACATTGGTATTGAAGTAGCGGGTAAATTGGCTAAATATTCAGATAATGGCTCAACTATTACTGCGGTTAACTTCCCTGAAGTATCGCTACCTGAGCTTGCTAATCGTAGCCGTTTATTACACGTACACCACAACCGCCCAGGTGTACTAACGCAAATTAACCAAGCGTTTGCACAGCACGGTATTAATATTGCTGCGCAATACCTACAAACAGACGCATCTATTGGTTATGTAGTTATTGATGTTGATACAGATCAATCTGAAGTAGCACTTAAAGAACTGAGCGCTGTTGAGGGTACAATTAGAGCACGTATTTTACATTAACCATTCTTTGATATTAAAAAAGGGTCCTTATGGACCCTTTTTTGTATTTAGATTACATATACTTTCTCAAGTATTTTTTGAATACCGGATCTGTTGCAGCCAACTCTTTTTGCTCAGCTAATATCTCTTTTAAAATAGCGCCTGAGGTAAGCGGGTTAGCAAGAACCACTCTAAATACAACCGTTGGTTGATTGTCGTATTTAGAAGGCGTTAAGCGTGTACGTGATACAAATGAGCGACCTGACTCGCGTTGACGCTTTTGCATACTGGCAGTAAAACGGTTCAGTGAAGCAAAAATATCTAACCGAGTTGCAGCATCTGCATCGGCTATTGCTTGTTTAATTTGCTTAGGTACATAACGATACGTTAATAAGCACAACTCAGGCTCCGAAATAAGCTCAAAGTCTTCATCAGCCTTAATTAAATCAGCAAAGTAATGTGCTTTTTTGATGCTGCGATCAATCAGCATTTCGTAACCTTTACGACCAATAACACGTAAGCAAGCGTGTACTAACATTGCCATACCCGGTCGGCTGCCTTCAAGCGTGTGGCTACCTAAGTCTTTTGAACCTTTACGTAATATATACTCAGCGTGATGTTCTATTGCATCAGTTGCAGCGGGGTCTTTAAATAAAACCAAACCCGCTCCCATTGGTACATACATTTGTTTATGTGCATCGATGGTAATTGAATCTGCTCGCTCAATCCCTTTTAGTAAAGGACGGTGCGTACTCGATAAAAGGGTCGCTCCCCCCCATGCTGCATCTACATGAAAATGGCAGTTAATGTCTTGTGCTAAGTCGGCCATTTCATCAAGTGGGTCAATATTACCGGTTTCGGTTGTCCCCGCGACCCCAATAATCGCCATTACTTTAATACCTTGCGCTTCAAGCTCACGTGCTTTTTCGCGCATAGCTGTTACATCGACTTTATTATTTTCACAGGTTTTAATACCAATTAAGTTATCGCGACCAATGCCGAGTAAATCAACCGATTTACCTAACGAGTAATGCCCGCGTTCTGATATTAATACCGCTAAACCTTTATAACCGTAATGCAGCATACCAGCAATTAAGCCTTGTGCACCAATGCCTCTAAAATCGCCATCAGGTTTTAATAAGCGGTTTCGCGCAATCCAAAGCGCAGTAATATTAGCAACCGTACCACCAGAGCAAAATGCACCTAATGAGGTTTTAGCACTGTGCATCCATTTAGAATAAAATGAGTCTTCTTGCCCATAAGCTAAATGATGCATCATTCCAAGCACTTGACGCTCAAGAGGCGTAAACGCTTTAGATGTTTCTATTTTTACTAGATTTTGATTTAGCCCTACCATCAATTTTGACAGCGGCAATAAAAAGTGCGGCAAGGCAGAGGTCATGTGACCAATAAAACTAGGCGCAGCTGTATGCACAGAGTGTGCAACAAGCTGCTCCATTATGTCTTGGGCATAAGCAGAGACAAACGTTGGATCTTCTGGGATCACTGCCGATTGAAAATCTTTTTCTATTTCATGTAATGGTTTTTCAATTGCCGCTATATTTTCGTTTAGAAAACCTGCTAAATTACTCGAAATTTCAAGCTCGATTTTGCTTAAAGTTGAGTCTGGCGCTTCAGGTACAGTAAATATACGCTTAAGGCTTTCTTTAGAGGCGACGGCACAACGCTTTTGATCCATCTTAATACCTAGTGTGTGTAGCTAAAACACGCGCTTACCCATCAAAAACGCCTACTTATTAGGACATTTGGAGCAATCGTGTTTCTTTAAAAATTGCGCTAACTTTACTGCAATATAACTAAAATGTCTCGTTTAAACCTATAAAAGCAATCAAAGCGATGACAAAAAAATGATAATTTAGGGTCTATTTATCTTTCAAGGTTAAATTTGCAGCAGCCTTTTGGTATTTAGGCAAGGCAGCGCCTATGTAGTGTGGTTATTCCCCATAAATAGGCGATAACGTAGCATTAATGCCAAACAGGCGCTGCCCAAAGGGTTCTGCCTAGGGTCTATTTACTCTTTGTTGCTCGGTTTTTACTTAGACCACTAGGTTACAAATCTCGCGCCGCGATTAAATCGCCCCTAGTTTGAACAAATTATAATCCGCAAAGATAAACAGACCCTAATTAAAACTCTACCAAACCTAATTATTTATTGGGCATTTACTTATTTTGGGTATAATAAATTTGATAACAAAAAAGGGACACATATGCCAGAAGGAAGAGTCAAAGTTAGTTGGATAGTGGCAGGCTTTAGCTTGTTTTTAATAAGCTTGCTAACCTACGTTTACTACACTTACCAAACCACGCGTGCTGAAATAATGCAGTCGGTTGATAATCGCTTACTTAATGCCGCCACCAGCGTTAAACATATTTTAGGTGACGATTATTTAAGTGCGGTTAATCAAGGCGATAATATAAGTTTTTCTTACTATCAAGATAAAAGTAAACAACTCTCTGAGTTTGCTCAAGCACTTGATATTGCTTATGTCTATTCAATGATTTTAAAAGACGGTAAGGTGCTTTTTAGCTCATCAAGCTACACGCAAGACGATCAGAATAATGGCAAGGTAACTCAATTTTTAGATCTCTACCCTGAAGCTACCGATGCAAATATAAGTGCTTTTTATTCAACAGAGCCAGTATTTGAAATATCGAGCGATCAGTGGGGCCACTTTAAAACAATTTTTATTCCTTACGTTGACCCAATCAACGGCAATACCTATTTAACGGGTGCCGATATAACTATTTATGACTTAAACGAGAAACTTAAAGAAAGCGTATCAAAAGCTGCTGCAATGGCTAGCTTCTTCTTTTTTATCGCGATACTCGTTGCCGCCATATATATTTATTTACTAAAACGGTCTTTAGCAACTGACTCAAGTACTGGTTTTTCAAATCATATTGCACTTGAGTACTTTATTAAAAAAAGTAATGCACATCACATGCAATTAGCCGTTATTTGGGTTAATGAAATAGAAGATATAAACAGTTTTTATGGCACTGAAGTGGGTGACAAGGTAATGAAAAACTTACTTATTCACTTTAAACTTAGAAGCTCTACGCATTGCCATATATACAGACTAGCAACAAATAAAATAGTATTACTCGCGCCTAAGGAAATGAGTAATGACGAATTTACCGACCTCGTAAAAACATATAACTTTAATACACCGGTATTAACTGACCCTTTTATCTACATAACCCTATGTGCAGGTATTGCCAGTGGTAATAAATCGCTACTACTTGAAAACGCTCATATAGCAGCGCTGCAAGCTAAACAAGGCAGGCATAGTGTAGTTAACTACTCAAAAGCGCTACACGATGTAAAAACGCAATATCAATACAATGTAGAAATGGCTAAAGAAGTGCGAGAAGCGTTTGATAACAATCGTATAGTGCCTTACTTTCAACCCATTATTGACACAAATACCAATAAGGTCGTTCAATACGAATGTTTAGCTCGAATGGTAACAGCGCAAGGGGAAGTATTAAAACCTGATGCATTTTTAAATGTTGTTACCCGCTCAAGAATGGACGGAATACTTACCCGTACTATATTTTCACAATGTGTTAGTCGCTTTAGAAAAACCGATATTTGCTGGAGTTTAAATATAACAGCACAAGATATGCTCGACCCTAATTTAAGTGAGTTTATTGCGGACGAACTTAAGCGCTACCCGCATCCTGGTAATATCACATTAGAGCTTTTAGAAACCCAAGCTATTGCCAACTTCTCTGAAGTAAAAGCATTTATTGGAATGGTTAAAACAAAAGGCGTTAAGGTTATTATTGATGACTTTGGTAGTGGTTATTCAAATATATCAAACGTACTTAAGCTTGAAGTAGATGGTATTAAATTAGATGGCGCACTAATAAAGCAAATAGTGAATGACAAAGATATCTACTTGTTTATTGAGCATATAGCCAGCTTTGCTAATCAACTTGGTTTACAATTAATGGCAGAATCGGTAGAAAATACAACCATAGTAACCGCACTTAAAAAGGCGAATGTGACACTAATGCAAGGCAATTATTTTGCCCACCCAGTGCCACATGTTAATACGGTTACAGAAGAATTAGCACTTTGACTTACTTTAACCAGGGCGTGTTGATCTTTGTGGATTGAAATTTGTTCAATCTAGGGGCGATTAAATCGCGGCGCGAGGTTTGTAACCTAGTGGGCTAAGTAAAAACTGAGCAACAAAGAGTTAATCGTCCCTAGAAAGAACCCAAAGGGCAGCACATGTTTGGTCTTTATGCTGCGTTATCGCCTATTTATGGGGAATAACCACACTACATAGGCTCCGCCTTGCCTAAAAACCAAACATACTTCTGCAAAATCAATCACGAAAGGTCAACACGCCCTAGGTAAGTTTATAACGAGTCGGTGGCTTTGCTGGCCACTGGCCCAGTATTTACGCTCAAAAGGCGTAATTGCATCGTCTGACTCATAAAGTGTTACATCGCAAGGGTTGCCTGTTAATTCAAGCGCCCGAGCAAACTCCTTAACGTAAATATCCCAATTGCTGCGCACTTCTAATTTTCCACCTAACTTAACGATAAATGGAAAAATAGCTGCGCCATGCCAGCGCCTACGAATATGCTTAGATTTAGGCCACGGGTTTGGATACAACAAATAATGGTGCGTAGGTTGCCAATTGGCGGCTACCGCTAAACGCCAAAAGTCATTTAAATCTGCTTGCACTAAGATGTACTGACCACTGTCGGTTTGCTTATATTCAACATCATGCTTATCTAATCGGTGCGAAGATTTATCAATTCCAACTATAAGTGCATCAGGGTGGCGCTTAGCTAAGTTAGCTGAGCTTTCACCCACGCCACAACACGAGTCCAAAATAAGCGGGCCACTAAAGGCTTGTACTTTAGCATTAACCTCGTCAAATGCGGCTTGGGTATGCGCTGCTATTGGCTTTTTAAATTCAGCATCTAAGTGCTTATTTACTATTTCATCAAGCTTTTCGTGAATACCCGCTTGATTAGATACAATACTACGTGAATTTGCATCACTCATTAGTGTCTTAGCCCCACACCTTTTTTAATTAAAGTTAGCGCTAAAGTAAATAACACCGTAATAAACACCAAAATAACACCTAGCGCTACACTTAAATCAACATCCGACACACCTAAAAAGCCATAGCGAAATGCATTTACCATGTAAATAATAGGATTTATTTGCGATACGTTTTGCCAAAATTCTGGCAATAACGTTATTGAATAAAATACACCGCCTAAGTAAGTTAATGGCGTTAGTATAAAGGTGGGAATAATGCTTATATCGTCAAAGCTATTTGCATAAATTGCATTAATTAAACCACCTAAAGCAAACACAGCTGAGGTTAAAATAACGGTCGCCATAATTACAAAAATATTATGAATTTGAATATCAACAAATAACAACGATACACAAGTAACTATAAAGCCCACCATAATACCGCGCGTCATACCGCCGCCCATATAACCCAGTACAATGATGTAATTAGGCACAGGTGCAACTAAAAGCTCTTCAATGCTTTTTTGAAATTTTGTTGAGTAAAAACTAGAGGCTACGTTGGAATAGGAATTAGTAATAACCGACATCATTATAAGGCCAGGTACAATAAACTCCATATAACTAAAGCCGCCCATATCACCAATACGTGAACCAATTAAGTTACCAAAAATAACAAAATATAAGCTCATCGTAATTGCTGGCGGCACTAAGGTTTGTACCCAGATACGTAAAAAACGAATACACTCTTTAATCCATAAACTCTTTAAGGCTACGCCATATTTAAACATTTATTCGCCCCGCCCTTGCTCTAGTAATCCTACAAATAACTCTTCTAGTCTGTTTGCTTTATTTCGCATACTCAATACTGTATTACCTTGGGTTGTTAATGCGCTAAATACCGCATTTAAGCCCTGTGATTTAGCGACTTCTACTTCAACAGTATGATCGTCCGTCATCGTAAACTTATAACCTTCAAGCGTGACAGGGTTTGCTGGCATTTTTAAATCTAAAATAAAGGTTTCTTTATCAAGTTTTGCAAGCAGCACTTTAATAGTGGTGTTTTCAACAATTCGACCAGAATCAATAATCGCTATGTTTTTGCACAGTAACTCAGCTTCCTCAAGGTAGTGTGTGGTTAAAATAATAGTAACTCCTTGCTCATTTATTTGGCGTAAAAAATCCCACATTGAACGACGAAGCTCTATGTCTACACCCGCTGTTGGCTCATCAAGTATAAGTAATTTTGGCTCGTGCATAAGGGCGCGTGCAATCATTAATCGACGTTTCATTCCGCCTGAAAGCGTACGAGCTTGCTTGTCTTTTTTCTCTAATAAACCCAGCTGTGCTAGGTATTTATCAGCACGTTTATGGGCTTCACCACGTGGCACACCATAATAACCGGCTTGGTTAACCAATATTTGGCTAAGCGTTTCAAACTGGCTAAAATTAAATTCTTGCGGCACTAAGCCTAAATGCGCTTTTGCAGCTTCTAAATCAGTATCAATATCACAGCCAAAAACTTCTACTTTGCCTTTTGTTTTATTAACAAGTGACGAAATAACACCAATAGTGGTTGATTTACCGGCTCCATTTGGACCAAGCAAAGCGAAAAAATCGCCCTCTTCAACTTGTAAATCAACGCCTTTAATTGCCTCAACACCATTTTTATAAACCTTGGTAAGGCCTTCTATATTTAAAGCAATATTTTGCTTATTCATTACTTACCCTCACCATAACCCCAACGTTTTGTTAGGTTATGCTCAATATTTAAATGATCTAAAATTCTCGCCACCATAAAATCAACTAAGTCTTCGATACTTTGTGGCTTATGATAAAAACCAGGGGCGGCTGGCATAATTGTTACCCCTAAACGAGATAACTTAAGCATGTTTTCTAAATGAATTTCGTTAAATGGTGTTTCGCGAGGCACTAAAATGAGCTGTCCGCGTTCTTTAATTACAACATCAGCGGCGCGTTCTAATAAATTATCAGACGCCCCCACTGCAATTGCAGAAACCGATCCGGCACTACATGGGCATACTACCATTTTTTTAGGAGCAGCAGAGCCCGAAGCCACAGGGCTAAACCAGTTATCTTTACCGTATACTTTTAGCTGTTCAGGTTTGGCATTAAACAGCGAACTTAACTGCTCTGTGGCTTTATCTTCATTACCAGAGAGCTTAATATTTGATTCTGTATCAAGCACCACGCGTGCTGCACTTGAAATGAGAACGTAGACCTGAAATTGCTGCTCTAGTAATACTTCAAGTAACCTAAGCCCATAAGGCGCACCCGATGCACCACTAAAAGCGAGCGTAATTCTATCTTTAAATTGCACACTATTCTCCGCTGTATTTATCAGCTAAGCCATTAACAAGGTGTTGATGAAGGCCATTAAAGCCGCCATTGCTCATAATTAAAATATGTTGATTAGGCTCAATATTTTCAAGCACTGTATCAATAATTGTTTGTGTGCTGTTAAAGCACTGCATGCCTGCTTTATCTGCTTGCTCTTTTAGCGACCAATTTAGATTCTCTGGTTCAAAAAGGAGTACGTTGTCAGCATCACGTAATGAATCTAATAATGTATATTGGTGCACGCCCATTTTCATGGTGTTTGAGCGCGGCTCTAAAATAGCGATAATTTTTTCATCGCCTACTTTTGCGCGCAATCCTGCAAGCGTAGTTTTAATTGCTGTTGGGTGATGCGCAAAGTCGTCATACACTTTAATATTATTTATATCCGCCTTTAGCTCCATACGCCTTTTAGGGCTAATAAACTCTCCTAAAGCATCAATACTATGATCAATGGCTATACCCACATGGCGCGCTGCTGCGATAGTCATAATCGCATTTTTAACGTTATGCTCGCCTATTGCTTGCCAACAGACAGTGCCCTGCTTTTCGCCATTAAGTAATACATTAAACTCACTTCCATCGGCTTTTATTAATTCATAGCTCCAATCATCGCCTAGCGTTTCGCTTTCGCTCCAAAGCCCTTGTGCTATTACGTCATTAAGCGCTACGTCTTGTTTTGGCCAAATTACCTTGCCGCTTTGAGGTAATGTACGCATTAAGTGATGAAATTGTTTTTTTATTGCGTTTAAATCTTCAAAAATATCAGCGTGATCGAATTCAAGATTATTTAAGATAAGTGTACGCGGGAGGTAATGCACAAACTTACTGCGCTTATCAAAAAAAGCAGTGTCGTATTCATCGGCTTCAATAACAAAAAATGGCGTTTCACCCACTTTTGCCGATACACCAAAATTTTGCACTATGCCGCCAATTAAAAAACCTGGTTTTAAACCTGCGTACTCTAACACCCACGCAAGCATACTTGCTGTGGTTGTTTTACCATGCGTACCAGCAACCGCAAGCACCCAAGAATCTTGCAGTAAGTTATGCTTAAGCCACTCAGGGCCTGAAGTATAAGGCAGGCCTTTATCAAGCACATATTCAACACATGGGTTACCCCGGCTCATTGCATTACCAATAACGACCATATCTGGCTTTGGCTCTAACTGAGATACCGCGTAGCCTTGAGTCAGTTCAATGCCAAGCTCTTCAAGTTGCGTACTCATTGGTGGGTAAACGTTCTGATCAGAACCCGTTACTTTATGACCTAATGATTTAGCAATGGCTGCAATGCCACCCATAAACGTGCCACAAATGCCCAAAATATGTATATGCATATACTTTCCTTAAATCGTATGCTCACTTTACAGCTATGCAAAGTTTAATAGCGGTATAATGCCAAAATTCGTGCTTAGTTACTATGTACGTCTGCACAATTCACTCGTGCCAAAAACACGTTAATTAGTTTTTTAAACGCTAAAAATCAAAAAATAGGCACGTTCACCTACCCTGCATTGCTTTTAATCAATTATTATCAATGTTATAAACCAGCTTGCTGTATAACTTTAAAACTTAAAAAGGACTTAATATGAAAAAACTATTCTTTATAGCCTGTATTTTACTTAGTCAAAAAAGCTTTGCTTTGGAATTTGCTAAGTACCCAATAGAACTAAGTTCAGGCGAAGGCGTTAATGTTGTTATTGCCCCAACAACAGATAAAAAACAAGCTTTAGTAAAAGTAACAGGCATAAATCATGATATTGATGGCATTGTATTTTTAACCGATTTAAAGCCCCACGGTAGTAATAAAGCGTACAAATATACTTACGATGGGTCACAAAGAAGTTTAGTAAGTGTTGAAGAAGGCTATCGCTGTTGCTCTTACACCCTTTATATTCCAGACACTCGTGATGGAACTTACTTATCAAAAAAAGAAGAATCAAACCCTGCCATTGTTGAAGATTTAAAAGCGCAATACGATCAACAGTTGAATAAAGGTACTCAAGCTAAACTAGCGAAGTTTAATCGTGAAAAGCATTTAGGGTATCAACAAAAAAATATAGCTGCCGCTAATAACGAAATAGATAAGCAATGTGGATTAAAAATAAATACCAATGTAAATTGGGAAGGCATTGATGATGAAAACTTAAAAAAATATGCCGTGGGTTCATTTTGTGCACAAGTTGCAAACGAAATGGCTTACATGTGCGAAAAAGATCAAAGCTTTAAAAATGACATTGCACAATTTAACGCTATTGAATGTAAATTTACTAATGAGCTAAAGTTACGTAAAAATGGTAATACTCTGATATTTAAAACAGCGCCAAAAGCCGCTAACCAACGTCAGTTTATAGAATCTTATTTGTTAAATTTGTAAGCTGAATTTAAAAATCAAAAAAAGCACCTCAAGGTGCTTTTTTGGCTTTGTGTATAACAGTTACATTTAATTAGTGGTTAACGACTACTTACATCATTAAAAATACTATTAAACCTACACCGAGCAATAAACGATATATCACAAATGGCAACATGCCCATTCGCTCTATTACTTTTAAAAACATAAATATACATGCATAAGCCGATAAGAACGATAGCACTACACCTAGTAATAATGTATTCCAATCAACCACATGGTCACCCAAAGCAAGCTCTGCAGTATAATAAAGCCCCATCATAGAAATAATTGGAATTGCCAGTAAGAACGAAAAACGCGCTGCGCTTTGCTTATTCATTCCAAGCATTAAACCAGCAGTCATCGTGATACCTGAGCGAGAAGTTCCCGGGATCATTGCAACAGCTTGTGCAAAACCAATAATAAGTGCTGTTTTCCAATTAAGCTGATAAATAGTTTTAATTTGCTTACCTTTTGCATCCGCGTACCAAAGCAATAAACCAAACACAATTGTGGTAGTAGCAATTACCCAAGCGCTTCGTAGGTACAACTCTATAAAGTCTTTTAAAAGTAAGCCTAAAATAGCGGCAGGCACAGTGCCTAAAATTATCCACCAACCTAGCTTACTATCATCACTAGTACCCTGTGCTCCAAAGGATTTAAACCACGCACTGAGTATGTCGACGACCTCTTTGCGAAAATAAATAACAACAGCAATTAAAGTACCAACATGGACTGCCACGTCAAACGCAAGCCCTTGATCTTCCCAGCCTAAAATTTGCGATGGGAGAATTAAGTGCGCAGAACTAGAAATTGGTAAAAACTCAGTAAATCCCTGTATGAGGGCTAAAATAATTATTTCGATGATACTCATGGGTTAGAAAACTCCACCTTCCATAGCTTTTGTTGAGGGTTATTATATTCATTCCATAACTGCGCAATCGTTTGTTTAGCTACAGGATGATAGAAATCTGGGGCAACCTCGCTAAGAGGTTGTAATACAAATGCGTTTTTAGTTATTTCATCTCGTGGTAATTGTGCTGGAGAAGCGCAAATTACATCATCATAAAATAGTAAATCTAAATCGAGCGTTCGTGGACTAAACTTTTTATCGTTCGCTGTGCGTCCATTATCACGCTCTATTTGTTTTAATAAAGCGCATACATCAACAAGCGACATATCAGTTGTAGCGCCAACGACTGAATTATAAAAATTATTGCCAGCAAACCCTACTGCTTCACTTTCAAAAACAGACGAGTGTACAATATGTTCAAAGTGCTGCTTAAGTGCAATTAATGCACATTGTATATAATGCGCTTTATTTATATTTGACCCTAGGCTGATATAAATTTGAGCCATTTAGTCAGTTGCCTTAACACGTGTAATTTCAACACCTACAGTTTGCGCTTGTGCTACTGCTGCTGGTTTACTTACTCTTATAGTAACTTGTGGAGTATTAAACTCGCTTAAAATAATATGCGCTAATTGTTCAACTAAAGTTTCTAGCAACTCTACAGGTTTTAAAGTGCAGTGCTCAATAACTCGCTCACTTACTTTTGAGTAATCCAGTGCTAAATTAATATCGTCATTTTCAGCTGCAGGCTTAATATCGCTTAGCATTTCAATATCAAAATAAAGGCTCTGTTTACTTTCTTTTTCAAAGTCGTACACTCCAATAATAGTGTCGACGTGCAATTGAGATATAAAAACCTTATCCATTGATACTCCAAATAACAACAAACTACTAAGCAACTATACTAAGCATCAATAAAATTAATACTGTATATGGTTTAGCCAGTGTTTAAATATGTAAAAATAACTTCTACAATAGCAAAATAACTAAACTAGCTATTAAATAGCCTGTTAATAATTTTTACGATAAATTTTGCTGTCAATAATAGCCTAAAAGCACTATCAATTGGTATAGCAATTAAAAAATAAGGAAGCGCGTGTTAGCCACTATAATGTTTGTTTTAGCTTATTTACTTGGGTCGATTTCGTCGGCTATTTTAGTGTCGCGGTTGTTCAAACTCCCAGACCCTCGTAATAGTGGTTCTAATAACCCAGGAGCTACAAATGTTTATAGATTAGGCGGAGCATTTCCGGCTTGCTTGGTTCTAGTGTTTGATATTTTAAAAGGCACTATTCCGGTATGGGGGGCTTATTTTTTAGAAGTTGAACCTTTAGAGCTTGGTTTAGTCGCAGTAGCTGCTTGTTTAGGCCATATGTACCCACTGTTTTTTAGCTTCAAAGGCGGTAAAGCCGTAGCAACGGCATTTGGCTCATTATTACCTATTGGCTTATCATTGGCAGGTTTACTTGTGTGTACTTGGTTAGTTATAGTGGCAATAACACGCTATTCATCACTGGCGGCGCTTGTAGCTGTATCTTTAGCGCCCTTGTATACATGGCTAATAAAGCCACTTTATACTCTTCCCGTTACTTTTATCACGCTGTTAATTATATTTCGTCACCGTACTAATATTATTCGATTATTTAGTGGGGAAGAACCAAAAGTGGGTGCTAAAAAAGCACCCACCGATGAAAACAAAAATATCTAAAATATGAGTCATTAAATCGGCTCAAGGCTATCTATAGGCCAACGAGGTTTTGTTTTCATATCAAGCGTGGCAAATTGCCCTGCTTTTAAACGTTGCATTCCGGCATAAGCAATCATTGCACCATTGTCGGTACAAAATTCAGTACGCGGATAAAACACTTCGCCTTTCATACCTTTCATTACGCGTTCGAGCTGCAGTCGAAGCTGTGTATTCGCACTTACGCCACCGGCGATAACCAAACGCTTAATACCTGTTTGTTTAAGCGCACGCTTGCACTTAATAACGAGGGTATCAATAACCGCAGTTTGAAATGCATGCGCTATATCAGCTTTGGTTTGATCATCGTCGTCATTTTCACGAATCGTGATTGATGCCGCTGTTTTTAAACCACTAAAACTAAAATCAAGTCCTGGCTTGTCGGTCATAGGGCGAGGAAATACAAAACGCTTTGCTACGCCTTGTTCGGCCATTTTAGCTAAGCGTGGACCACCGGGGTAATCAAGACCAAGTAACTTAGCCGTTTTATCAAAGGCCTCGCCTGCGGCATCATCAACTGACTCACCTAGTACTTCGTATTGTCCAATACCTGCTACTTTAACCATCATGGTATGACCGCCCGATACAAGCAATGCAATAAACGGAAACTCAGGGGTATTTTCCTCAAGCATCGGAGCAAGTAAATGCCCTTCCATGTGATGTACTGCTACCGCAGGTATATCCCAGCCGTATGCTAATGAGCGACCAATAGACGTACCTACCAATAATGCACCAACTAGACCTGGGCCTGCAGTATAAGCAATACCGTCTAAATCTTCAGGGCCACAACCTGCTTGCGCAAATGCTGCATCTATAAGTGGTAATGTTTTACGAACATGATCGCGCGATGCAAGTTCCGGCACTACACCGCCGTAATCAGCGTGTACTTTTACTTGGCTGTATAATTGATGAGCTAACAAGCCTTTTTCGTCATCATATATTGCAATACCCGTTTCATCACATGACGATTCAATGCCTAAAATTCGCACTGTACTTCTCCTGCCTTTTAAATTCTACTTTGCTTCTTTTATAACGTAAGACCAATATTTGTTTGGCCATCTTCAAGGGCAAACTTTTTAAGTGCCTTTACGCTATCAGAGGTAATACGCCCCATATTTTCTACAAAATCAATTAGCTCACCTAATACTTCAATTTCGTACTGCATTAATGGGTGCTCTCTCACTGCTGTGTTATCAGCAATCTCACCTTCAACCGTCATTTGGTATTCAATAAAGCGAGCCACTGTTGCTTGAGATATTTTGCTCACACTAATGAACTCTTGCTCATCTTGCGCCACTAAACCGTGCATTAAGCTAAGTAAAGACGTTGCAGCATCAATAGCAGGATAAGTACCAAACATATCAAAATCAGCAAGTTCAGGAACATTTGGCTCTATTTTTTCAACTTGTTTTTCGAGATCTATTTTACTTTTAGGCAGTAAGATTTTTTCCCAACAAACATTAAGCGAATTACGTAATAAGGTTTCATCACCAAACCCCGTTGCTTCGCTAAATAAACCGTAATTTGGCAGCATTCGCTCTATTAAAGCACTTGCTAAGACGGCCTTTTGTAAATAGTTAAGCTCTCTAATACGCTGAAAATTATTTGCTTTAGTCATTCTTTAACGTCTCACACGACCAACAAAAATCAAATGTTGATCCATTATGCTCATTACAATTAGGGCATACCCAATCTGGAGCGGATTGTTTTACTTGTTGATAGTTTACCAATATTTGCCGCGCATGGCGCTCTTTTATCGCATAAACCTGCACACTAACTTGCGCCTGATCATATGGAATTTCTCCAAGCGCCCCTTGGAGCATCTCGCCTTTAATTTTACACTCTATTGCGGCAGTTTGTATTAAGCCTTTTACGATATTCGCTTCCAAGGTATTTTCAGCTTTATAAATTGTAACCCATTGAAAAGAGCTATCTGTTGAATTGTTATTATTAATATTTTGCAATATTCACCTCATTTATTTTGTGTTAACAATATCCTGCGCTAAATTATTAGCATGCTGTACTTTTAAGGAATAAACATGACACTAACAACCCCAGGCTTACTTTTTCCGGCCATATCGCTGCTATTACTCGCCTATACAAACCGATTTTTAGTTTTAGCGCAATTAATTAGGGAGCTAAATGCGCGTGAAGGTGAATCTATTCGGCCTGTTGTAGTGGCTCAAATCACTAACTTACGTAAACGCATTAAGCTAATTAGAACGATGCAAGTGTACGGGGTAGCCTCTTTTCTACTGTGTACACTATCAATGTTTGCATTATTTATTGAGTTTAATGCCACAGGAATTATTTTATTTGGCATTAGCTTAGCTTGCTTAAGTTTATCGTTATTAACGTCTTTATTTGAAATACATATTTCCTGTGATGCAATCGAGATAGAACTGCAAAGCATTGAAAATAAACCACTAAGTAGCCGAATAAATAGAAATTTTGTAAAATAGTTTATTATAAATAAAACACTCTATTATTTGTCACAATTATGTTGTATGAACGCCCCTTTTTGGGGCGTACTTTTTTATTAATTAGAACAATTTAATCCAAATATACTAACTAACTTACTGACTACAAATAAGTTTACTTAGCTAGCCCATTGCAAAAACATAGATAAAATACAATAAACAACTAATTATGAATTTAAAAAGTAATACTATTTGGTCGCTTTTCTCTTTAATTAATACTAAAAGGGGGGTATCCTGCTGGAAACACGTATGAACTTGCAACCGTATTTCAATATAGAATTTTACTAAACTTTAGAATAAAAATTAATATATTTGATGTCCGTGGTATCTGCGACTTACTTATAAAAAGGGACTATAAAGTGAGATTTGAACAATTAGAGCAATTTGTAGCACTTGGTATATTACGTCATTTTAGACAAGCTGCTGAACAAACCCAAATTAGTACTTCAGCGCTAACGCGCAGCATTCAAACACTTGAAGATGAAATGGGATATGAGTTAGTAAAACGCTCAACACGCTCTGTTAAATTAACGCCAGAAGGCGAGCTTTTTCTAGAATATGCTAAAACGACCCTATCGGAACTTGAGCTAACGAAAAAGCGGATTTTTCAATCAGTAAACGGTAATGCCAATGAAAAGCTCGTTATTGGGTATACCAATAAGGCAAGCAGCATAGTACCTATTTCTTGTGGACAGTTTTTAGCTCAATACCCTCATATAAAAATTGAGATGCAGCTACAAGATCAGCAAGAGCTAACACGCAAACTCCAACAAGGTGAAATAGACATTAGCGTATACTCTCAAGCTATTAATAGTATTGGCAGTGACATTCACTTACCTGATCAGCTTGTGTTATTTGTTTCAAAAAACCACCCTCTTGCCCATAAAAACGATATAAGTAAACAAAACCTTGATAGCTACCCGATGTTTGGCTGTTTCTCTGAGTCTAAACAAGTACAAACTATGCTTAATGAAGCAATTGATTCTTTAAATAAATCATCAAGTATTAAAGTGGGCAGTATTGAGCAAGTAATGGCAGGTGTAGTTAAATCAGATCATTTTGCTATTGCAAGCATTGAACATGCTAATGCAATCGCAGAGAATTCTGAATTAGTACAACTTAAAACAAATAAAGGTTTAAACCACGAACAACTCGTTGTACAAACAAGCCAACAGACGTCGATTACTGAACATGTAGAGCATTTACTATCGCTTATAAAAAAAGCGGGTGCTGCATTTAGCTAATCTGATGTTTCAAAAAGTGCGGCACAATAAACAGTAGCTTTTAACAGCTTTTCGGCTACACTGTCGCACCTTTTTTAAACAGCTGATGTGAATGAACACACTTTTTGGTCCTGATGTCTATTTAGATGATATAGAACGCCAAGGATATACCGTAATTCATAACGCGCTTATTGCCGATTTAGTTAACGATTTAGTTGCAGACTGCCACCGTATAAACCCTCACTTTAGCCTTGCTGGTATTGGTCGATTAAATGACTTACAAATAGATAAAGCCGTACGTACTGATAAAACCTATTGGTTTGACGGTAGCTCTCAAGCACAGCTTACCTATCAAGCAATAATGCAAAGTATAAAGACCACGTTAAATCGCAGTTTTTTTATGGGGTTATTTGATTACGAATGCCATTATGCAAAATATACACAGGGTGATTTTTACAAAAAGCACTTAGATGCATTTAAAGGTCGCTCTAATCGAGTATTTACAACGGTACTTTATTTAAATACGCCTAAGCAAGGTGGCGAACTTGTTATTTATAAACCTAAAAGTAAAGAGATAGAAATAACAATTAAACCAACTGCTGGCACATTAGTAATGTTTGAAAGCGAACGCTTTGCCCACGAAGTACTTCCCGCCGTTGACGATCGCTATTCTATTGCAGGCTGGTTTAGGAAAAACGCCTCTATTAGCGGCATTATTGATCCGCCCCGATAACTCCTAATAGAGCATTTTAACAGCCTTTATTGAGGCTTTTAAAATGCTATTGGGTATGAAAGTAATAACCCTATAAAGATAGCCAAACCCACGTAATGATTATTTAAAAACGCTTTAAAACAGGCATCTCTTTCACGTTTATGAATAAGCGCTTGTTGGTATGCCAATAGGCCCGCAGCAATACTTAAACCAACGCCAAATGCGACACTTAAATGATTGCTTATACCAATAAAAGCAACCAACGCTATAAATACAGCATTAAGTAAAAAGATAATATGGCGGTCGTATTTACCAAATAAAATAGCGGTTGATTTTACCCCTATTTTTAAATCGTCGTCCCTATCAACCATCGCATACATGGTATCGTAAGCCACTGTCCAGCAAATATTGGCTATAAATAATAACCATGCCTGCTGTGGTAGTGCATTAATTGAAGCCATATAAGCCATAGGAATAGCCCAACCAAATGCAGCCCCTAAAATAACTTGAGGTAACTGTGTATAGCGCTTCATAAAGGGGTAACAAAAGGCTAAAGCCAAAGCACCAAAAGAAAGCAAAATAGTATTGACGCTAAGCATTAATACTAAAATGAACGCAATAACTATGAGTAGTAAAAATAGGCTAAGTGCTTCACCACTACTCACCTGTCCTGAAGCTAGCGGCCGTTGAGCTGTGCGTTTTACCGAGCCGTCTATTTTTCTATCTGCAAAATCATTAATTACACACCCTGCGCTACGCATAACAACAACGCCCAGCGTAAATATAATAAAGTTGAGTAAGCTCGGCACCCCACTATTAGCAAGCCATAAAGCCCAGTATGTTGGCCAAAGTAATAACAAGGTACCAATGGGCTTATCTATACGCATTAACTGTATATAATAAGGAATATGTTTTGGCTTTAAAGCGGCTAATTTCATGAGTATAAATATGCTCCAGGTAAAAACACTTCACACACTAAAAACTTATATTCTTTGAGTGAGAATACACTTCGACGCCCTAGTAAGTTTTTCTCGGGTAAGTTCAATTTTGTAACTAATTGCTGAATAGGGTGCGTGTCATCAAAATAAGCAATTTCTATATCCGTTCGTTTTAATGCTGGGTCTTGAAAAATCACATCACCTAAAGGACGCTCGCCCATATTGTGCAAAGGATTAATAGAATCATTTTTAGGAAGCCAGCTTTGTGCGTACACCACAGGTTTGTTATCGCACAGTAAGAGAACTTCTCTATTAATAGCTGTTTTAGCTGTGCTGTTTAGTAGTAAGTTTTGCTCTGGGCTTAAAGTAAATAACTGCTCACTTAATACCTTTACATTAAAAGTTTTTGAGTTACTTTTTAATTTAGCCGTTAATGAATTCTGTTCAAAAAGCCACTCTTGCTCTAGAGGAGATAAGTCACTTATATAAGAAGTGGACTGCCAATTAGCAGATATAGACAGAGGATAAGTAATCACAATAGCTCAACAAAATAAAAAACAACGAGATGATACCATTGCCAAAGCTTTTGAAAAAGTCATGTTTTATAACCATAAATAATTGCTTGGCGCTGTTTATTACCTACTATTAAGTATAAACTATTTGTAACAAGTTTTAAGAAACGCTTTAAATATGAAAAAAATAGTATACGCAGGTCTTTTTACGTTCTTTGTAAGCGTTATAAGCTTTACAGCTCGTGCTGAATCCACAGTTGGTTATTTTGGTTTTGAGCCAGATATAATCACCAACTACATTGGCGCATCAAGTAAAAAAATGGGCTATGTGCGTGTAACTATTGATTTAATGCTTACTGATACTTCTGATATTGCAGTGGTTGAACACCACACGCCATTACTTCGTGATGCCCTAGTAGAGATTTTATCTAAAGAACCAGAAGAAAAAATAAAATCACTTACTGGCCGTGAAGAAATACGTGCAAAGTGCGCCGAAAAACTAAAAAGCCTGCTAAAAGAAGAAACAGGACAAGAGATCATCCGTGAAGTCTTGTTCACTAAATATTTATATCATTAGTATTTAACGTTTTGCGTTAAATATTTTGGCGGTATAGGCAAAAGCCATACCGCTAACTAACCCACCTAAGTGCGCCCAATTAGCCATACCTACAAACAATACATCAGCAAACCCAAGCACTAACCAAATCAACATAAAACCAATAATAGCCGTACTAACTAGGGCAGGCTTGTTAGGATTTAAAAAGCTATGAATCCAACAAAAACCAAGTAATCCATATACTACGCCACTCAAACCGCCAAAGTTAGGACCAACCATTAGGTATTGCGCCCAATTACTAATAAGTGCAGTTACTAAAAACAAACCTATTAGGGTGAGTTTTCCGCATTGTTTTTCGATATTGTCACCAAGCGACATCCACCAAATTAAATTAAACACTATATGCATCGCGCTAAAATGTACGAGGGCGGGCGTTAACCAACTTAAAGGCTGCGTAGGTTTAAACTGCATCATGGTGTAAATGGTCTCAAAACCACCTAGTAAAAAAGCAAAATAAATTATAACGCTTACAATACTTACGGTTTGATTTAACCAGCTAAGCGCTTTAAATCGCGTCATTAGATTAAGTGATTGCCCTTGGTATTTAAGCGGCGATTGTGTGCTACCTACATCCCATGAAGCTTGTTGATAGCGTTCATGGTTAGGGTTTTGTGTAAATTCGGCCCATAAAGGTTGTATTTGATGAAAATGCTCAGGCGCAACACTAATAATGACATTGCTACCATCTGAGGAGCTTAATTGTCCTTGTAAACCTTGGCTTTTTAAATAATCTATAAAGCCCTGTGCGGCGCGCGGGTTATTTAAACTGCCAAGCTCTATCATCGCTCTACTTTCTCGCTGTAAGCAGCTTCCCAAGCTGTAAAGCCGCCATCCATACTGTAAACGTCTTCAAAACCTTGCTCAACTAAGTAGCTAGCTGCGCCTTGTGAGCTCATACCGTGGTAGCAGACAATAATAATTGGCTGATCGAATTCTTTTTCCATCATAAATTGTGCGATATTACCGTTAGAAAGTGCTTCTGAGCCTGGAATGCGACCGGCTTGATACGAATTAGGATCGCGAATATCTGCAATTACCACGTCTTCTTTATCTAAAAGCTCTAACGTTTGCGCTATAGAAATATGTTTAAATGCCATTGAAATCTCTTTAATTAATAGTATAAAAAAGGCGGCTAAAGCCGCCCTTCTTGTAATTTTGTTAGGAACTAATCCCAGTTTAAAATTACTTTACCTGACTGACCTGAAATCATCATATCAAAGCCAGCTTGGAAGTCATCCACAGAATATTGATGTGTAATGATTGGGTTTAAATCTAGGCCAGATTGAATCAAACTTGCCATTTTGTACCACGTTTCGAACATTTCGCGACCGTAAATACCTTTAATCACTAAACCTTTAAAAATAACTTGGTTCCAGTCAACTGCCATATCAGATGGTGGAATACCCAGCATGGCAATTTTACCGCCGTGGTTCATATTATTAAGCATTGAATTAAACGCGCTTGGCACACCTGACATTTCAAGGCCAATATCAAAACCCTCTGTCATACCTAGCTCTTTCATTACATCTTCAAGCTTTTCATTGGCAACGTTTACAGCGCGTGAAGCCCCCATTTTACGAGCTAAATCTAGGCGGTATTCGTTTACGTCGGTAATTACAACGTGGCGAGCACCAACATGTTTTGCAACAGCTGCTGCCATAATACCAATTGGGCCTGCACCAGTGATAAGTACATCTTCGCCAACTAAGTCAAACGATAGTGCGGTATGAACTGCGTTACCAAATGGGTCGAAAATAGAAGCGAGTTCGTCAGAAATATTATCTGGAATTTTAAATGCGTTAAATGCAGGAATAACTAAATATTCGGCAAACGCACCTTCACGGTTTACACCTACACCCGTTGTATTACGGCATAAATGTACACGCCCTGCACGACAATTTCGACAATGCCCACACGTAATATGCCCTTCGCCAGATACGCGGTCGCCAACCTGAAAGCCACGAACTTCTTGGCCCATATCAACGACTTCACCAACATATTCATGGCCAACAACCATAGGCGTTGGAATGGTTTTACTTGCCCATTCGTCCCACTTGTAAATATGTACGTCGGTACCACAAATAGCTGTTTTGCGAATTTTAATCAGTAAGTCGTTATGACCTACTTCTGGCTTTGGTGCATCTGTCATCCAAATGCCCGGTTCTGCTTTTAATTTTGATAATGCTTTCATAATCCACACTCAATTAAAAAACCGAAGCGAGGCTTCGGTTTAAAATAAAATTAAATAACGCCCATTTCTTTACCAATACGGGTAAATGCATCGATAGCTGTATCGAGTTGCTCAATACTATGTGCCGCTGAAATTTGTGTACGAATACGCGCTTGCCCTTTTGGTACTACAGGGAATGAAAAACCGGTTACGTAAATGCCTTCAGCAAGTAATTTATCAGCCATTAACGAGGCTACTTTGGCATCTCCTAGCATTACGGGGATAATTGCATGATCTTTACCTGCACACGTAAAACCAGCAGCTTCCATTTGCTCACGGAAATATTTAGCATTTGACCAAAGTTTAGCGCGAAGCTCGCCGCCATTTTCAAGCATTTCAAGTACTTTAATTGATGCAGTAACAATTGAAGGCGCTAATGAGTTTGAGAACAAGTATGGGCGTGAACGCTGACGTAACCATTCAACAATTTCTTTTTTACCTGATGTATAACCACCTGAAGCACCGCCTAGCGCCTTACCTAATGTACCGGTGATAATATCTACACGGTCTAATACATTACAGTACTCAGGTGTACCCTTACCGTTTTCGCCAACAAAGCCAACTGCGTGAGAGTCATCTACCATTACAAGCGCATCATATTTATCGGCTAAGTCGCACACAGCTTCTAAATTACAAATAACGCCGTCCATAGAAAACACGCCATCGGTAGCAATTAGTTTAGTTTTAGCACCGGCTTCGTCTGCTGCAATAAGTTGCTTCTCAAGATCAGCCATGTCGTTATTTGCATAACGAAAACGTTTAGCTTTACATAAACGTACACCGTCAATAATTGATGCATGATTTAATGAATCAGAAATAATAGCGTCTTCTGCGCCTAAAATAGTTTCGAACAAACCTGTATTTGCGTCAAAACATGAAGAATATAAAATAGTATCTTCTGTTTCTAAAAACGCACTGATTTTTTGCTCTAGTGTTTTATGGATATCTTGCGTGCCACAAATAAAACGTACTGAAGCCACACCAAAACCATGATTATTTAAACCATTTTGCGCCGCTTCAATTAACTCTGGGCTATTAGCTAAACCTAAGTAGTTATTAGCACAAAAGTTGATTACTTTACCTGATGCAACTTCGATTTGAGCTTGCTGCTGGGACTTAATAATACGTTCGTTTTTATACAAACCTTCGGTTTTTACGTCTTCAATTTGCTGTTGTAACTGGCTAAAAAAAGCAGATGCTCTCATCTAGGTTCTCCATCTATTTGAACGGGTAAACAACCGCACTTTCACGGCTGTTTATTATGCGGGGTATTGTAAAAGTTTAATGGGTAAAATGCACGGTTTGCAGTTCGTCGCAAACACCCTAAGTTGGAAGGAATTCCTGCCAGTTTACAGGCTGTTTATTTATGTGTTTAAAAGTGCAGGTAAACTACTTATAGAATCGATAATTAAATCAGCTTCTTGCTTAGCGCTTTCGTCAAAGCTTTGCCCTGAACGCACTAAAACACGGGTAGTGATCCCTGCTTTTTTCGCAGCCTGCATATCACTGAGTTTATCGCCCACCATAATACTGCAAGCAGGGTCGATATTATGCTCTTGTATGCCTTGTAATAACATACCTGGCGCAGGCTTTCTGCAACTGCACTCTTTCAAATATTCAGGGCCCGCTTTTTTAGGGTGATGCGGGCAAAAATACACATCGGTAACTGCAATGCTGTGGGCACTAAACTGGTCTTTCATCCACTCGGTCAGTGCTAAAAAATCAGCTTCGGTGTAATAACCTCGACCAATTCCAGATTGATTAGTGACGATTATGATTTTATAGCCTGCATCATAAAATGCTTTACAAGTGCTAAAAACACCGTCAATAAATTCAAATTTATCGCTTTGATACACATAACCATGATCAACATTTACCACGCCATCTCGATCTAAAAAAAGCGCTTTATTTTTTTGTTGTGCATTCATTACAAAGACTCTTTTTGTACAACATGGTCAAACATCGCTTTTACATCATCAACTGTAATTTGGCTCATTAAATCATCGCCTTTTACGCGTGTACCCCACGGTACTTGCTCAGCCGTTTTACCTGTTTGCTTAAACAAGTTTTGATGATAAACCTCTACCACGTAGTCTTGATATAAATAAGGACCTGTGCGTGCTGGATTTGAATGTGCATATAAACCAATAACCGGCGTACCAACTGTTACTGCCATATGCGCAGGACCCGTATCGGGCGCGAGCACTAAGCTGCCACGCTTTAACACGCACAACAACTCTTTGAGTTTTGTTTTACCTACTAAATTTAAAATAGGCGTGTTGCTGTGCTCAATAATGCTATTTGCTAGGTTAATCTCAAGCTCTGTTGGGCCACCCGTCAATACCACCTTAAAGCCTTGCTCGCTTGCATAATCAGCCAATGTGGCATAACGATCAGCGAGCCAATTACGCTGCGCTTTACTAGCTGCGGGCGATATTACTAATAGTTTATTAGTTAGGTATTCTGATGTTAATAACTCATCTGCAACCGCTTGGTCTTGCTCGGTGTATGGCATGTCCCAACTCGGTTTATAATCAGAAACACCAATGGCTTTTGCAAAACCTTTAAAGCCTTCAAGCACATGCGCCTGGGCTTGTGGGTCTATTCGTTTATTAATAAATAAGCTGTGCAATTCTTTTGAACGAGCCCTATCGAACCCTATTTTTACTTTTGCAGGAATACAACGCGCTACAAACCCAGCCCTTAATGCAACTTGCATATTAAGAAGCACATCAAATTTTTGGTTGTTGAAGCGTTGCTTTAAGCTTTTAAGCGCTGCTTTGCCTTGCTTTTTATCAAATACCACCAGCTCAACACCCGGTAAGTCAGCAAGTAACATGGCTTCTATTTTGCCAATTACCCAGGTGATTTTTGCATTCGGGTGTGCCTTTTGAATAGCTTGTACTGCACTCACAGCATGACATACGTCACCAATGGCTGAGAGTCTTAATATACAAATAGATGAATAATTAGGAGCTTGAGTCACACATTCCCTTAGGTATTAAATACAAAAGCCGATCTTAAATTATAATCACGCTATTGCAAGCACTTATCCTGCGCTTTAAAACGCGCTAATATAGACTCATTATTTAGCAATTACACAGAGCTATGTTTAAACAACACGTGCAAGGCAATCACACGCTATTAAGCCACCCTAAATACACAAGCCAAATTACCCTCGATTGGTTTGATGCAAATTATTGGCAACAACAAAATAAAATTGTGGGCGCTAAAAAAGGTCGAGCAACTGCGTGGTTTTTTAAGCAAGACGAATTAACAGCCGTACTTAGGCATTATTGGCGCGGTGGCTTAGTGGGTAAATTGCTAAGCGATCAATATTTATACCCAGGACTTGAACAAACCCGCGTATTTAAAGAGTTTAGCTTAATGAGTAAGCTTATAGAGCTTGGTTTAAACGTACCAACCCCTGTTGCAGCTAAAGTAACCCACAGCGGATTAATTTACCGTGGTGATATCATTACCGAGGCTGTTAAAGGCGCTAAAAGTGTACTCGATATATTAATTGAACGCTCATTGACTGAAGATGAGTTGGAGCGCATTGCTAAAACAATCGCGCTATTTCATTCAAAAGGTGTGTATCACGCCGATTTAAACATTAATAACATATTGTTTAATGATACTGGTGATGTGTATATTATCGACTTTGATAGAGGTGAAATAAGAGCGCCGAACCCACAGTGGCAACAAAGTAATATGGCACGCCTTGAGCGCTCATTTTTAAAAGAGCAAGGTCGAAATGATGTATTTAATTGGCAAGTGAATGACTGGCAAACTCTGCACAGCAACTACCTCAAAACACTCGCTAATATAAGTTAACTTAGTTAGCCAATGCTAAATACTGCAGAGCAACCTGCTCTGCCTGTACTTGTTTTAGAATATCTGCGTTTTCTACATTTGGCTTATCTGCTAGCACCTGCTCAACGGCATTGGCTAATGCCTCACTTTGTTGAACGGGTACTAAATATTTACTCAGCTCGCCTGTTAATATCTCGCTTGGTCCAAATGTACAATTAGTGCTAACTACCGGAGTACCCACCGTTAAAGCCTCAATTAATACCGTTGGCAGCCCTTCAAAATCAGAGCTCAAAACTAAAGCTTTGGCATGCTGAATCCAGTTGTACGGGTTTTGTTGAAATCCAGGCACTACTAACTGTTTATCTATGCCATATTGCTGTGCAAGCTTTAACACTTTTGCAGGTTTATTACATAAAAGGACTAACTTGTATTTTTTATCAAGCTTTGCAAATGCTGCAAATAATATATCGTGGCGTTTTTGTTTAGCGAGCCTTCCTACATGAATTAAGTAAGGCTCATTTGGGATGTCGTTATTTTTCTCATTTGCTTGTTGGTTTATTTTTTCAAAATCGAACGGGTTATAAATAGTCGCGATTGCACTTGGGTTAATTAAATCCCCTTGTGTTATTTCTTTTTCAACACCCTTTGATACGCAAATAAGTGATTTACCATTTAAGTTTTGCTTACTTTTTTTAAGGTATAAATATGAAAATGGACCTAACTTTTTTTGACGGGCAAGTTCTGCATTGACGGAGTTATGAATAACAAAGTGAACATTTTTGATATTACTAAGCGCGAGCAAGTTATTACTTCTATCAAGGTTAGAAAGCACTAGGTCAATATTGCCAATCTCGCTTTGTTTTTTTTCAAACCACGCTTCTAATCGCAAAATACTATTTTTTCGCTGCCAGAATCTATCTACTTTAGATGCTCTATCAGGAAAAAGGCTATCAACTTTAACTATATCAGGAATGTCATACTCAGCGTTGCTCGCAAGAGATAATATAGTGACATTGTGCTGTAGTTTCGCCATTTTTTCAGCCAAAGTAAGCATTACTTTTTCAGCACCACCACCTACTAGTGAATCAATTACAATCACTATATTCATAAGCGATCTCCTACAAGCATATTTTTTATGCCAGTAGTGATCACGTCGAAGCTATGTGTGCTATCGAGTTGCTTATATTTACCAATAAATTCACTATAAAAAGGCTCGGTAATAACTTGAGCTATTTTCGTTGTAATTTCATCAATATCAAGATTTGCTTTTATTACAACACCTGCATTAACGCAATGATCCAAACGTGTATTTTGATCTTTTGAGATAGCACATGCCACAACAGGGGTTTGAACTGCAATTGCTTGCAATAAAGTATCTCCACCACTAAGTAATGCGACTTTAGCTTGGCTCATTAATGCCAAAAATTCGGTTCCTTGCAGGCTTGATAAACAAGTAACCTCATCACTTTTAGGAATTGCTTTATTATAATTTGCACCAAACACAACAACTGCTTTTAAACCAGTATGCTTAGTAATTTTAAGCGCGGCTTTAAAGTAAACCTCAGCACAATTAAGATTATTTAATATATGCCCGCCAGAACCCGCATTAACAATAAAATAGCCATCAGATACTAAGTTATAGCGATTTAAAACATCACGTTTTTGCTCACAAGAAGCAAATGGAACAAAAGGGCCTACATTACGAGGGTGTGCCAAGGGAAACATGTCTAACTTCGCACTTTCAGCCCATGTAAGTGGCTCAATACAATAATCAGGCTGTACAACCCAATGTGTATCAATTAAATTAATCCTGTTTAACTTCAATCCCTTAGCGCGTTTTTTTGCATGCTGAGAAATAAATACAACTTTAGCGCCTACTTTTTTAGCCGCTTTCATATGCCCTGCACGTCCTGCACAATCAAAAACAACGACGTCAGGTTTAAATTGCTCTATAAAGTCGCAAACAGAATCAAGCTCTTTAGTCGCTGAGTGTTCAAGCAATGTTGCTTCAAAAGGACACTTTTTTGCGTAGCTTGTATGCTTGTTTAGTATGAAGTGAATATCGAGAGAATCAGTAAGTTCTGCCTTTAAACTTTGAGCCAACAACAACGAGCGCATATATTCACCAATGCCTTCTGGTGATGATACGGGAATAAATAAAAGTCGTTTGTTGCTCATTACATTCTCAATTTCCTATTTGAACTCCAGTATACCAATCAGATACTTATTACGATAGCTAGGTTACATTTTAATATATTAAATTAGCTCTATAAATTTGATTATTTACTGCAATAACAAGCTTAGGTTGATAAACTTAGCCGCAATCTAAATCACAAGGATCTGAACTTTGCGAAACAGAATTTTTCTACTTTCTACTCTTTTTTGCGCTATGAGCGCGTCAGTTAATGCTGAACCATGGGTAAAACCCGATGATTACGGTCTTAGAGCTGATATTCAACAATTAGCTGATGCCGGTGTGATTTTAGCTCCTGTAACTACCTATCCGCTTATGTGGAAAAGTTTTATAAGTGATGTGCAAAGCATGCCGCTTGAGCAATTATCTCCAAGCTTGCAAGATGCTTTACTTCGCGTTAAGCATCGATATAAATCAGAAAATAGCAGCTCGCATAGTCTTCAATTATCAGCTTTTGCAGCCACAGATCCGATCATAGCAACAAGCTTTGGTGCAACAAATACACAAGAAACAGAGCTTTCAGCAGCTTACGCTTATTTAGGCGATAACTTTGCAGCTAAAGTAGCTATAAATTACAGAAAAGACGGTAAAAAATGTTTAGTTGATGGAAAAACGACTGACGATATAGTTACCGATGAGCAAGCTTTAACCGATTGTAACGATACCTCACTTGACGATAGTTACTTAGCTTACCGTTTAGGTAACTGGATTTTTAGAGCCGGTGCTGTTGAGCAATTTTGGGGACCTGGTGTTGATAACAGCTTAATTATGTCTGGTAATGCGAAACCTTTACCTGCACTAAGTGTAACCAGAGAAAAAAGTACTGCTTTTGAAACACCATGGTTAAGCTGGATTGGTCAATGGGGCTTTACCGCACAAATGGCTAAACTTGAGTCTACACGTGTAATTCCTGATGCTTTACTTTGGAGCAGTAGATTAAATATACGCCCAATACAACAATTAGAAATTGCTGTTAGCTGGTCTGCACAATGGGCAGGAGACGGCCAACCAGGCTCTGCAGGTGATTTTATTGATGTCATAACTGGGCAAACAGCATGTATTGATGGCAATGTTAGTTGTGATAGCCAATTAGAGTCAAAAATAGGTAATCAATTAGCAGGCATAGATATTCGCTGGTCAGATACACTTTTCAACCAACCTTATGCTGTATATGCCAGTACGATTGGAGAAGATGCCAGTTCACAGTTTAAGCCAGCCGATAGAGCCTATTTGTATGGTGTACAGACAACACAACGTGTATATGATCAAAACTTATTAATAAATGTAGAGTACATAGATACAGGTGTTTCATGTTCAGCAGAGTCTACCAATGAAAATTGCTACTATGAGCATTCAGATTACAAATCGGGTTACCGTTACCACGGTCGCACTATTGGCTCTACTTATGATAACGATGCACAGTCAGTTGTTTTAACCCTATTAGGTCAGTTATCTAATGGAGACGATTGGCAGGTAAAATTACGCAGTGTTGATTACAACAGCGATAACCGTGACCTTTATCCTAACAATCCAGACTTAGGTAACACTATTACTAAAATAGGGTTTAACTCTAAGCAGCTAGAAATGCGTTATAGAATGCTTTCTATGGGAGGGCGAGTCACTTTAGGTGCTTTTGCATCTAACAATGACGGTGCTGAAAACGATACATCAGCATTTGCTAAGTATGAATTAAATTTTTAGTAAGTTACTTTATTAAAAATAAAAAGGGATGAAAACACTGTTTTCATCCCTTTTTTGTATTTTTAGTAACTTAAATCAGTAATTATACCAATTGCATTAAATTAGTGTTCTATTATAGCGATAAGAAAACAGCTCAATAACAAGGCTAAAATTATGATACATAGTTGTTCTATATAAATAATTTTTAACGTAGTTAGTGAGTTATTTAATACGCTAGAATGCTCATGTTTTTAATAAAATTGGTATTACTGTTTAATTTTACTTATTACTTTTGATGTTGAGCACCCATCTAAAAATTCAAGCACTTCAACTTTTCCGCCATGGCGAAGTACATGCTCAGCACCCGCGATTTGATCTACAGTGTAGTCGCCACCCTTAACTAAAATATCAGGGCTTATTTGCTCAATTAAGTTAGCGGGAGTGTCGTTTTCATCTAAGCTACCAAACGGAATAACCCAATCAACTGATGAAAGTGCGCTAAGTACCATCGCACGCTCATCTAGTGAGTTAATAGGACGTTCTGCCCCTTTTAAACGCGTAATTGATTCATCATTATTTAATCCAACAACGAGTCTATCGCCTCGTGCTTTAGCTTGCGCTAAATAACGTACATGCCCCGCATGTAAAATATCAAAACAGCCATTAGTGAATACAATGGTTTCGCCGTTTTGTTTTGCAAATTCAATATGCTGAAGTACATCATCAAATGGTGTTTGGTAATGCTCACCAGTAGTATGTAAATACTGACCAAGCTTACGACTTAACTCTTCTGGCGAAACTGTAGCTGCACCAAATTTACTAACCGCTATACCTGCCGCTAAATTAGCAATTTCGACAGCATCTTTAGCTTCCATACCTGCGCCAAGCATAACGGCCAATGTAGCTATAACCGTATCACCGGCCCCAGTCACATCGCTTACTTCAAGCTCTTGTGCTGCAAAATCAAACTTTTCATCTGCATTAATTAACGACATACCTTGCTCAGAACGCGTAAGTAACATGGCTTTAATGCCATTTTTGTTTATTAAATCACGCGCACTTGCTGCTAAAGCCTCTTCTGAATCGGTTTGACCACCCGCTAACTTAAACTCATGTAAGTTAGGTGTAATGTAATCAGCACCTTCATATAAATGTAAATCTGGCGATTTAGGGTCGATTAAAACCGTTTTTCCGGCGCCCTTAGCAAGGCTTATCATCTCTTTAATTAAGCTTAAAGATCCTTTGCTGTAATCAGAGAACACTATAAAGTCGTATTCATCAAGTACAAGCTCTAAGCGGTTTAATAAAAGCTGGCTATGTTGCTCAGTAAACATTTCTTCTAAATCAAGTCGAACCAATTGTTGGTGGCGGCTAATAACACGCATTTTTGAAATAGTCGGTAAATCACATACACTCACTAATTGTGAGCTTATTTTTTCACCTTTTAGGATGGTCTCTAAAATCTGCCCGCTTTCGTCCTCACCAATTAAACCCAATAAGCCAACTTTTGCATCTAACCGCGCTATATTTTTTGCAACGTTAGCTGCACCGCCCGCTTTGTCTTCAAATTTACTTACTTTAACAACCGGTACTGGCGCTTCTGGCGAAATGCGACCTGTATCACCATACCAATAGCGGTCTAGCATTACATCGCCAACAACTAATATTCGTGCCGCTGATAAGTTTTTTAATAACGATAAATCCATTACTGCTGCTCCGCAACAACCATATCCATGGCTTCACATAACCAGTGACCTATAAACATGTGAGCTTCTTGAATACGTGCTGTTTCGTCATTTTTTATAATAATAGGTAACTTAGCAATATCTTTTACTTTACCGCCATCACGCCCAGTTAATGCCACTGTAAAAGCGCCTAGTTTATTTGCAGCCTCTAATGCTAAATTAATATTGTTACTAGTACCTGATGTAGTTAAACCAATTACTAAATCTTCTGGCTTACATAACGCTTGAACTTGGCGTTCAAATACCGTATCAAAGTGATAGTCGTTGCTGTGCGCTGTTAAAATTGAGGTGTCGGTGGTCAATGCCATTGAAGCAAGCGGACCACGTTCTAATTTATAACGCACTACAAATTCTGCAGCTAAATGCTGTGCATCTGCTGCACTACCACCGTTACCAAACCAAACAATCTTGCCACCAGCTTGTAATGCACTATGGCATGCTTCTAACAATTGCATAGATTCTTGATGATAAGCCTCCATCGTTTCAAATAATGCCTGATGACGGTTTAATGTTTCAACGTAGCTAGTTGCCACTGAATCGATAATTGACATGAAAAAATTCCTCTTGGAACTGAAATGGCAGGAAAAATTAAATTCATTATTCCATAATTTTATTTAATTGTGTGTATTTTATCGGGTTATAACTGAACCCAGACCATATTTTATAACGAGTCTGTTTAGAAAACGGCTATTTCACGGTAAACTAACGCCAATTCCCTTTAAGAAAGATCAGTATGGCACGCATTTTTTACTCATTCGCATTAATTATTATTAGCCCACTGATTGTATTTTATCTCTATATTTTACGAGGTAAAAAAAACCAAGGCTATCGTGCACACTTTAAAGAGCGCTTTGGGTTTGTCAGTAAGTCTTTATTTACGGTTAAAACTAAACCTTTAGTTTTTCATTGTGCTTCTGTTGGCGAGGTACTTGCCGCAACGCCACTTATTAAAGCTTTGCAAAAAGTGCATCCAAATTTAAATATACTTATAACCTGTAATACTCCAACAGGCAGAGAGCAAATACTTAGCCAGTTTAAAAATACTGTAGCGTGTAGCTATTTACCAATCGATTTCCCGTTTGCGACGGCTCGATTTTTAAAGCGTATAAAGCCACAAGCATTATGTATTTTAGAAACCGAGCTATGGCCAAATTTAATGGCGATAAGCCACAAAAAAAACATACCAGTGCTTGTCATCAATGCAAGACTCTCTGAAAAGTCACAGCAGGGCTATCAAAAGGTCGCTAAATTAACGCATATTATTATGCGCTCAATTACGGTACTTGCGAGTCACAATAAAACAGATGCTACACGCTTTATTGAACTTGGTCTTGAAGCTTCAAAAAGCTATGTAACAGGCTCAATAAAATTTGATATAACACCAAGTGAAGAGCAACTAGCTAAAGTACTCAACCTTAAACAGCTTTATAGTAGTAATGAACGCTTTGTATGGGTGGCAGGCTCAACACATCCTGTTGAGCATGAGCTGGTACTTTTAGCCCATCAAGAATTACTAAAAAAGCAACCGAACGCATTACTTATAATTGCCCCGCGCCATCCAGAGCAATTTGACAAAATGGCAGAGCTTTTAACGCAAAGCCCACTTAGCTTTAGCCGTCGTAGCCAAAATAACTATAATAATGAGCAAATACTCCTTGCTGATACGCTTGGTGAATTACAGTGTTTATATGGCGCTGCAAATGTGAGCTTTATTGGTGGCAGCTTAATTCGCAGAGGTGGGCATAACCCACTGGAATCAGCAGCGTTTTCGGTAGGTGTAATAACAGGTCCACACACATACAATTTTGACCATGTTTATCCAGAGCTAATAAAGCTCAAAGGTGCTGTAGTGGTTGATAGTAACGACGAACTAGCTAAGCAGCTTATAACGTTTAGCCAAAACACAAAAGCGTGCCAAACCTTAGGTATTAAAGCTGCGCAATGCGTAGCTAAAAACCAAGGTGCTATACAAAAAACACTTAACATTATTAATCAATATTTAGAGCCAAAACCGTGACCAACATAGCTATAAGCCAAACCCGTGAATGGGTGTCATCTGTTATTGTTAAATATAACTTTTGCCCATTTGCACGTAAAGAAGTGGAAAATAACTGTATTCATTACATAGTAAGCTCTGCAACGAGCATGGATGATGCTGTAATGGATATGCTTGAGCAATGTGTTGAGCTTGACCGTGAACCAGAGCGCGAAACAACCCTTATCATGTTTGACAATGGCTTTAGTGACTTTGAAGACTTTTTAGACTTGGTCGATTTAGCTAATGCACTTTTAGTCGCGCAAGGCTTTGAAGGTAAGTATCAAATCGCTAATTTTCATCCTGATTACGTATTTGCTGACAGTGATGAAACCGATGCCGCAAACTACACAAATAGAGCGCCCTTTCCTACATTGCATTTAATCCGCGAAGCAAGTATGAGCGAAGCACTTGATAGTTATAACGAGCCTGAATCTATTCCTGAGCATAATATAAATCTAGCAAGGCGTAAGGGGATTGATTTTTGGCAGCAGTTACTTGAAGGCTGTAAAAAACCGAGCGCTTAAATGCTCGGTTTTATTTTGGTTTGTGCAGAACAAGACAATAACAAACGCTTATTTTTTAACCCAGTTACCATTTACTTCAACGTAATGACCACTTTGGGTTTTTTCAATTGTTTTAGCAGCAGCAAGTGCTTCTACTTGTGAAAGCGACAAGTTATTCTTTTTAGCGAGCTTTAAGTACTGCGCTTTACGCTTTGCATTTATGTCATCAACAACGGCTTTTGCCTCTGCGTTTTGTACAACAAGTCCTAAATAACCAGAGCTATCTTCACCTACTAGACCTTGGTTTTTAGCGTCATCAAGGCTAATAGCCCAAGCAGAGAAAGACATACATACTGCACTAACTAACGTAATAATATTTAATTTTTTCTTCGTATTCATGTTCTAGCTCCTCAAAATAACTCACTGTCGTCACTAAATAAATTGTCGAGTTCTTTATCTACTTTTACGCGAATTTCGTGATCGACCTTCACATTTAAATTAATAGTAATGGGCTCTTTAGCAGACACCTCAACACGATGCGTGCAAGCACTGAGTGCACTAATAGCACTCAGCGCGAGCAGTACTTTTATCAATAACGACTGTCTCATTATTAGTTTCCTTTTTGTGAGTATTGTTGCTCAACTTTTTGTGTAATTTCGTCACTTAAACGCAGTGCGCGTAAAAGTGTAAATACGTTTTCTTCGTGGTTATAATTAAAGTTAACCTGCTGCTGCTCTGCTTTATTATAGCCTTGCAAATTAACCCCTAGTTTTAACCAACCATCATTTTTTAGTGCCACACTGCTATTAAGTTTTTGAATATCTAAATTAGTTAATAGCCCTAACACAGGTTGTAACTCTTGCTGTTGCTGCATTACTGAATCAAAAGCGGCATTATTGGTAATTTTTAAATTACCTGTTCCTTGGCTAAATAAGCTACCGTCAATTATTTCAATTTTTCCACTATCAAAGTGAACCGGTAAAGACCCCGCCAAGCGTCCCGTTAATACAATGCCCGACTTATCGTCGAGTGTAACAAGTTTGCTTGCATCAATATTTTCAAACTTAACATTAGCAACTTGATTTGGCTTCCCTACTGTGTAGCTATCTAATGAAAACTCACCACCAAACACACTTCCTTTTACATCATTTATAAGCGCGGTATTGTTATTAACTTGCCATTGACCTTTAATAGTTTTAACTACGGCACCGGCTCTAAATTCATTTAAATTAAAGGTAGTTGGTTTTACATTAAGCTTACCTGAATTATATTCCCCGCTAAATGTACTGCTTAAATCACTCGCAAGGTAATCGTTATACAATGCACTTGTATGACTAATTCCCATATTGAACGATGCATTTTGCAAGTTTACATCGCCACTAATATAGCCATTAAATTCGCCCTCAGTTAGCTGTGAAAGTGGCTCAAATTGATTAATAAAAGTATTTAATGGCAGTACACTTTGCTCAGGAATAATCACTTCAAACGGATGAGCTTGCGACGATACATGATGATTTATCACTAACTCTACATCGTTTACAAATACATGATGCGTGGCTTTTAGCGCTCGGCTTTGCAAGCCCGTAGACTCTACTTTTATATTATTAAGTTTTATGTCGGGGCTATTAACAGCTTTTATATTCGTTTTTGCTATTAACTCGGCAAATAACTCGCCCACGCCTAAATTAGCGTTTGCTGTTAATGTGTTACTTATATCTGTGACTTTAAATTCTTTATTTTCTGCGCTTTTTAATTGCTGAGTTAATGTTACTTCTGCATTTAACTGCTTATCCATTTTTGCTATTAAATCACCTTGGTATTGCACTGCACTTATATTAAACGCATCTACACTATTAAGCGTTAATTTAGCATTTATAAGCCCAATTGGTTTTGAGTCTATAAACTCACTTATATTAAAGTGACCACTAAGGCTAAGCCCATCCGCTGTTGCGGGTACAAACTCAGGTAAATTTTCAAGCATAACGGCGTAATCGCCTTTAATTGCAGTGCCAGATAACTGAGCATTAACGTTAATATTATTTATATCGGGTGTATTTATTTGAGCTGATAAAGTTGACTGTAAGTCTTTAAATGGAGATGTAATATTTAGTGTTGTATCTGTTATTAAAATATCAAATTGCTTATCGCCCACGCTTACCAAATTAATTGCAGGTACCCTCAACCCACTAGCCTCTAAGCTAATTGATTGAGGGAGTTTAAGTTGCCAATTTAAAGGAACTTGTTTGCTAATAAAGCCTGCATATTCACTTGGTGGAATTAACTCAGTACAGCTTGGTGTTAAATTAATTTTGTTATTAAGCAAATCGGTATTAAACATTAACGCTTGGCTATTTAAATTAAAACGCGTCGCCAATTTACCAGTGGTTAATACGTTAACTTTGCACTGCTCATACGTGTGAGCAAACTGGGAGCTAATATCGCCATTTAACTCAAGTTCTATACCATCAAAGCTAAATGCTTGCTGAGTATTAAAGTTAAAATCTGCTATTAATGTATTTTTAGTGTTTATAACGTGCTTTAAAAAAGTGTCATTAATTTCAAACTGACCCCTTACTTTATTAGCAGTCAAAATTGCACTTGCGTTTATATCACCTGAGACATTAAATTTATTTAATTCGGGTTCTAATATGCTTATTTTAAGTGGCTTATTGAGCTCATCACTTTTTACTACAAGCTGTTTAATATTGATTAATGGGCGATTTAAGGGAAGTGCTAAATCGAGATTTTTAGCAAGCTGATTAGCATTATCACTTTTAGGGAGTGGATTAACTGTTAGCACTGCATTTTCAATATCTACACGCTTTGTATTTGCAGTAACACCAGTAAGTTGTAATTGTTGATTTTGATAATTTAAACACACTTTATCAGCATGAATATTTAGTTCAGACGTAATTGAAAAATCAAGGCAGTTTAATGTGACACCCGCTTTTTCGAGCTCAGGCGCTATAACCCACTGTAATAAAGGCAAGCGAAATACATAACCAAGCAGTAAGTTACTTAGTAATACAGCTCCAACAATTAAACCAATTCGCTTAAACATACTATCCTTAAATGCTTTGTGCTTTTTGCTATACTAATACCAACCTGCATAAATCTTTGATCAATTTAACGAATTAAGTTGCACTATAACGTCGTTAAAAGTTTTTTATTTAGAACAACTAGATATAAAAACTTTTGCCTAGTTCTAGCGTAATTTTTTTAACGTTAAATAGACCCCATATATAAGCAGATTGGTATAATCAAAAAAGGCTGCACAATGCAGCCTTTTTTATTTTACAGTAAGATTATGAATCTAACTTGTATAAACGTAAATATAATTAACCTACGTTTTTACGTGCATTACGGAACATACGCATCCACGGGCTATCCTCGAGCCACTCATCTGGGTGCCAAGAGTTGGCAACGCTTCTGAATACACGTTCTGGATGCGGCATCATTACAGTGGCACGACCATCAGTTGACGTAATACCGGTAATACCTTCTGGAGAACCATTAGGATTCGCTGGGTACTGCGTTGTAGGGTTACCGTAGTTATCTACAAATTTAACCGCTACAGTGCCGCTATCAAGCGCCGCTTTAGTGGCTGCATCGTTTGCAAACTCAGCATGACCTTCACCATGAGAAACCGCTATAGGCATACGCGAGCCAGCCATTCCGTTAAAGAACACAGACGGATTCTCTTGTATTTCTACTAAACTAAAGCGTGCTTCAAAACGCTCTGATTTATTAGTTACAAAGCGCGGCCAATGTTCAGTACCAGGGATCAACTCTTTTAACGTTGATAACATTTGGCAACCGTTACATACACCTAAGCTGAAAGTATCTTCACGGTGGAAAAAGTTTTGGAATTGATCGCGTGCCATGTCGTTAAACAAAATAGACTTAGCCCAACCTTCACCCGCACCAAGTACGTCACCGTATGAGAAACCACCACAGGCCACTAAACCTTTAAATTGCTCTAGTGTTAAACGACCTTCTAAAATGTCGCTCATGTGTACATCAACGGCTGCAAAACCTGCGCGATTAAACGCCGCCGCCATTTCTAAATGAGAGTTAACACCCTGCTCACGTAAAATAGCCATTTGCGGTTTAGCACCGGTTGCAATGTATGGCGCTGCTATATCTTCATTTAAATCAAAGTTAAGTTTTACGTTTAAGCCTGGATCTTTTGCATCAAATTTAGCATCAAACTCTTGCTTAGCACACTCAGGGTTATCACGGCGCGCTTGCATTTGATACGTTGTTTCAGCCCAAATAGTACGAAGCTCAGTACGCGTATGATTAAGTACCGTATTTTCGCCACGGTTAAACATAATCGTATCGTCACTGTTAAGCGTGCCAATATTGTGACTAATGGCTGCTATACCATGTTGTTCAAACACCGCATTTACTGCATCTAAATCAGCATTTGCAACTTGAATTACCGCACCTAGCTCTTCGTTATAAAGCGCTTCAATGTCTGAACCTGTTAAAGCTGCTAAATCAACAGTTACACCGGTATGACCCGTAAACGCCATTTCAGCTACTGTGGTAAATAAACCACCATCTGAGCGGTCATGATAAGCAAGTAACTTACTATCAGCCACAAGTGCTTGCATTGCGTTATAGAAGCCTTTTAATAACTCAGGGCTATCAACATCAGGGGTTACATCACCTAATTGCTTATAAACTTGTGCAAGGCTTGATGCGCCCATGCGGTTTTTACCCGCACCTAAATCAACTAATATAAGCGATGTATCGCCTTTATCTGTGCGCAGTTGTGGAGTTACTGTTTTACGTACGTCGTCAACACGACCAAACGCAGTTATAACCAGTGAAAGCGGCGATGTTACTGACTTCTCTTGTGAGTCACCTTCATCTTTCCATGTCGTTTTCATCGACATAGAATCTTTACCTACAGGAATCGTTAAACCAAGCGCAGGACAAAGCTCTTCGCCTACGGCTTTAACAGCTTCATATAAACCAGCATCTTCACCTGGGTGACCCGCTGCTGCCATCCAGTTTGCCGATAACTTAATGTTTTCAAGGCTACCAATATTTGCACAGGCAATATTAGTTAACGACTCTGCCACAGCTAAACGAGCAGATGCACCGTAATTAAGTAATGCAGCCGGAGTACGCTCACCGAGTGACATAGCTTCACCGTGGTAAGTATCATACGTTGCCGCAGTTACAGCACAGTTAGCAACAGGTACTTGCCAAGGACCAACCATTTGGTCGCGCGCTACTAAACCCGTAACTGAGCGATCGCCGATTGTTATTAAGAATGTTTTTTCTGCAATGGTTGGTAAACGCATTAATCGCTGCGCTGCATCTGCTGCATTTATTGATGTGATATCAAGCGCTTTGCCAACAACTTGCTTTGACGTTACATCGCGGTGCATTTTAGGTGCTTTACCTAATAATACGTCCAGCGGCAAATCAACAGGGTTATTTTCAAAGTGGCTGTCTGACACAGTTAAGTGAGGTTCAGCTGTTGCTTCACCAATAACAGCGTACTGGGCACGTTCGCGCTTACAAATTGCTTCAAAGCGGTCAAAGTCCTCTACGCCAACAGCGAGTACATAACGCTCTTGTGATTCATTACACCAAATTTCGTGTGGTGCCATGCCTGGCTCATCGTTAGGGATGCTACGTAATTGGAACTTACCACCACGTCCGCCATCATTAACAAGCTCAGGAAACGCGTTAGATAAACCGCCGGCACCTACATCATGGATAAACGCGATTGGGTTTTCATCGCCTAGCTGCCAACATTTATCGATAACTTCTTGGCAACGACGTTCCATTTCTGGGTTTTCGCGCTGTACTGAAGCAAAGTCTAAATCTTCGTTTGACTGACCTGAGGCCATACTTGATGCAGCACCACCGCCTAAACCAATGTTCATTGCAGGCCCGCCTAGCGCAATTAATTTAGCGCCTACAGGAATATCACCTTTTTGAACATGATCAGAGCGAATATTACCTAAACCACCGGCAAGCATAATTGGTTTATGGTAACCACGTACTTCTTCACCATTATGGCTTGTTACTTTTTCTTCGTAAGTACGGAAGTAGCCTAATAAGTTAGGACGACCAAACTCATTATTAAATGCAGCGCCACCTAGTGGACCTTCTGTCATTATATCAAGTGCGTTTACAATACGACCCGGCTTACCAAAATCGCTTTCCCACGGTTGCTCATAACCTGGAATACGTAAATTTGATACAGTAAAGCCAACTAACCCTGCTTTTGGCTTAGAGCCACGACCAGTTGCGCCTTCATCGCGAATCTCACCACCAGAACCTGTAGCAGCACCTGAGAATGGCGCAATAGCTGTTGGGTGGTTATGAGTTTCAACTTTCATTAGTATTTCAATGTCTTCTTGATGATACGCATATTCACCTTGCGCATTTGGGAAGAAGCGACCCGCTTTTGAGCCTTTCATTACTGCCGCGTTATCTTTATACGCCGACAATACATTTTCAGGATTTAGCTCAAACGTATTTTTAATCATTTTAAACAGCGATTTTGGCTGCTCTTTACCATCGATTGTCCAGTCAGCATTAAATATTTTATGGCGACAATGCTCTGAGTTCGCTTGTGCAAACATAAACAATTCGATGTCGTTAGGGTTACGTCCTAACTTTGTAAAATTTTCTACTAAGTAGTCTATTTCGTCATCAGCAAGCGCAAAGCCTTGCTCAACATTGGCTGTTGCTAGTGCTTCGCGTCCACCACCTAAAATATCGACAGACGACATTTGGCGTGGGGCATCACTGCGAAACAGCTGAGCCGCATCTTCAAGTTCATTGTGTGTGGCTTCAGTCATGCGGTCGTGCAATAACGCAGTTACTTGTGCAAGTTGTTCTGCGTTTAAATCACCTTCAACATAATAAGCAATACCGCGTTCAACACGGTGAACCTGCTTTAAACCACAGTTGTGGGCGATGTCGGTAGCTTTAGATGCCCAAGGTGAAATGGTACCTGGGCGAGGTGTAACAAGTACAAGTTTGCCAGCTGGGGTATGCTCAGCAATAGTTGGACCGTAAGTTAATAGTTTTTCAAGCTTGGTTTGCTCAGAGCTACTCAACGGCGATGTTAAATCGGCAAAGTGAGTATACTCGGCGTATACGTTAGTGACTGGAAGTTGCGATTGTTGGCAACGCGCTAAAATTTTATTAACTCTGAACTCTGAAAGTGCTGGTGCACCACGAAGGATCAACATAGGTAATTTCATCCGGGGTTAGGGATTGAACGATATTTTAGGCACGCATTATAGTCCAATTAGCATTCAGATTTAACTCAAAATTACGCTTTTCATAAAATTAACTTTTTAGCTTTATTTATAGCCTCTTTTGGTTAATAAAATAAAAGGTAAAGTGACGCGATGGCTTAGTTTTGCTATAACGGTGGCTGGCGAGCTTAAGGGGCACTCAATGTTCAAAGAAAAACTAATAATAATCATTACTTTAGTTATGCTGTTATGTGCATGTGATATGCAAGAGCAGCCAACTCAACTCGCCCAAATAAAAGAACAAAACAAAATACGTGTGGGTACACTTGCAAGTGCTAGTAATTATTATCAAGCCGTTCAAGGTGAACAAGGCTTTGAATATGAGCTATCTCAAGCATTTGCTGAATATCTAGGTGTAGAGCTTGAAATAGTGCCATTTTTTAACTTATCCGATATGTTTGAACGCCTTGAAAGCGGTGATTTAGATTTAATTGCCTCAGGACTTACCTATAATAAAACCCGTGCAGAGCAATACCGTTATGGACCAACTTACAGAACAATCAGCCAAAAATTAGTTTATAAGCAAGGACGTGTTCGTCCTCGAGAGTTTGCCGACTTAGATGGCAACTTTACTGTTATCGCTAAAAGTAGTCATTCGCTTACTCTGCAAAAAATGAAAAAAAACAATCCAGATCTTACTTGGATAGAAAGCGAAGAGTTTGATGAAGAAGAACTACTTCAAGCAGTTATTGATGGCGAGATTGATTACACACTCGCTGATACACATACGCTATCGTTATTTCGCCGTTATCATCCAAATTTAAGTATCGGTTTTTCTGTTAGTCATAACGACCCGATTGCATGGATACTTAATAAATCAAAAGATGATTCTTTATATTCCTTATTAGTGCCATTTTTTGGCGATATAAAACAGAGTAATCAGCTCTACGTACTTGAAGAAAAATACTTTGGCCACGTACGCCAATTTAACTATGTAAATACCCTTGCTTATATCGAAGCTATCAAAGAAACCTTACCAACATACCAACCATGGTTTGAACAATATGCTGGTAGCCTTGATTGGCGTTTATTAGCGGCACTTAGCTATCAAGAATCTATGTGGAATCCTCGTGCTAAATCGCCAACAGGCGTTCGCGGTATTATGATGCTAACCCGCAGTACAGCAAAACAAGTAGGTGTTACCAACCGCTTAGAGCCAGAGCAAAATATTCGCGGTGGTGGTAAGTATTTAAGTAAACTGATTAAGCGTATACCTGATAGAATTCCTCAACCTGATAGAACATGGCTTGCACTAGCGGCTTACAATGTAGGTTGGGGGCACGTTAACGACGCGCGTATAATTACCGAGCAGCAAGGCGCAAGCCCTGATAAATGGGCTGATGTAAAAAAACGCTTACCGCTGTTAATTAAAAAGCGCTATTACCGTAAAACTCGCTATGGTTATGCGCGTGGCGATGTAGCGGTTAAATATGTTGATAATATTCGTCGCTATTACGATGCACTTGTTTGGCTAGATGAGAATAATGCTATTGCTGTAGAGTCTGAGCCAGAACCAATCACAGAGCAGAGCACTGATACCGAGCCAAACTTAAATGAAGAAAGTGACGATAAAAGTAACAAAGATGAAGCGCAAACAGAAAAACAACAGCCTATAATTGAGCCCGAACAACCGAGTGAAAACAATAACTAAGATTTATATAGGTATCAGTTTTTTGAGCAAACCAGTAAGCAAAATTTAAGTAAATTAAATATCTGTTTACTTGTCATCAAATGATCACTAATGTGTATTACTTGTATATTATTATTTTATAAGATATACCCTGCGCCTTTCTCACTCTTGCATTAGGAGAAAACATGCTAAAACGTAGACGCACACAAAAATTAAAACGCAATGTGATTTATTCAACAGCCACACGTCGTCGTGTTATGCTAAGAAAACTGCACAAAAAAATCATCTGGCGCCGCCGAATGTTTGCTATGCAGCAAATGGCTGAAACAGAAATAGAGCCAATCGCTAGTTAACTCTAGCTAGGTTTATTTATTTGTTCATCACGAGCAGCTTTCTTAGCTGCTTTAATTTGCGCTCTTCTACGCTTAAAAAAATTCGAAATAGTATCACCGCATTGCTGTGCCAAAACACCACCGCACACCTCAACTTGATGATTTAACCTCGGCTCTTGTAATAAGTTCATAATTGAACCTGCAGACCCTGTTTTAGCATCGAGGGCACCAAATACTAAACGCTTTATTCTGCTATGCACCAACAGTCCTGCACACATAGAGCAAGGCTCTAACGTTACATATAGTGTGCAATCAATTAAGCGGTAATTATTAAGTACTTTTCCAGCTTCTCGCACTGCAATCATTTCCGCATGGGCTGATGGGTCGTTATCCGTTATTGAGCGGTTGTACCCCACTGAAATTAGCTGGTTATCTTTTACTACAATTGCTCCAACCGGAATTTCATCAAGCAACTCTGCTTGCTTTGCATACAAAAGCGCTTGCTCCATCCAGTAGGAATCATTAAATGGCTCGTTCATTCTTTCTACTTAAATAACTTTTTATGCTGTAATTATACCTAGTTAGCACTCTAAAGTGCGTCATTCATTACTTTATTGCAAAAATAAAACGATATTTACCTGTTTGTAATGGCTCACTAGTGTGGATTTACGCTATAATCTCACGCTTTTTTTATTTAGCTCACAACACGGGTAGCAAATGAAATTTCCTGGACGCCGCAGGCATAAACATTATTTTCCAGTGGAAGCCAAAGATCCACTTACTAATCAACTTAACGCAACAGAGCGATTACAACGTAGTTATATTACGGGTATCGATCAGATCGTTGTTGATATAGAGGCAAAAGTTGATCAAGCTTTCCTTGACGAATTTCAACTACGTAGAGGTATGTCACAAGTTATTGATAGCGACATAACGAACGCCTTATACGATCGTTTAAAATTAAACGATATGGTTGATTTTGAGTTTGCCGGTGGGACCATTGGTAACACTATGCACAACTACTCTGTACTTGCAGATGATCGCTCAGTTTTATTAGGCGTAATGAGCGAAAATATAAAAATAGGTAGCTATGCTTACCGCTTTTTATGTAATACCTCAAGCCGTGTAGATTTAAACTATCTCCAACCAGTAGATGGGCCTATAGGTCGTTGTTTTACATTAATTGATGAAACCGGTGAGCGTACTTTTGCGATAAGTGCGGGCCTAATGAATCACTTACGTCCTGAATCTATCGATAAAAACCTTATTGAAAATTCATCAGCATTAGTGATCAGTGCCTACCTCATGCGTACGCAAGGTAGTGAAACGATGACTGAAGCGACTATGCAAGCGGTAAAATACGCTAATGATGCAGGTGTGCCAGTTGTTCTTACACTCGGAACTAAATTCTTAATTGAACAAGACCCGACCTGGTGGGCAAACTTTGTTGAAAAGCATGTTGATATTCTTGCTATGAACGAAGAAGAAGGGTTAGCTATTACAGGTTTTGAAGACCCTCTTCTAGCTGCCGATAAAGCACTTGATTGGGTAGATTTGGTAATTTGCACCGCTGGCGAAAAAGGCTTATTTATGGCCGGCTACGTAGACGAAAGCTTAAAGCGTGAAACCGAATATCCATTATTACCAGGCGCCATACCTGATTTTAATCGATACGAATTTTCACGTGCTATGCGTAAAACCGAGTGTGATGAGCCTATCAGAGCATATAGCCATACAGCCCCATTTATGGGTGGACCTGATTCAATCAAAAACACCAATGGTGCAGGCGATTGTGCTTTAGCGGCTGTGCTACATGACTTATCAGCAAATGTTTATCATAAACTTAATGTGGCAAACTCTGCTAAGCATCAGCAACAAGCTATTACTTACTCGTCACTATCGCAAATTAGTAAATATGCTAACCGAGCTAGTTATGAAGTGTTAGTTCAGCACTCTCCTCGTTTATCTCGCGGTTTACCAGAACGCGAAGACTGCTTAGAACAGGTTTATTGGGAACAATAATAACGGTGGGAGCAATCATTGCTCCCTATCAACTTCCTAAAAAATAGAAATATCGAGCTTTTTAGATAGCAGTTCCAACGCTGCAATTCCTGCAACCGAATTACCAAACGAATTAAGTCCCGGAGAATAAACAGCTACCGTAAACTTATTTGGTAACACGGCTAAAATAGTCCCTGACACTCCCGATTTACCTGGCATACCTACTCTGTAACCAAAATCCCCCGCAGCATCGTATAAGCCACTGGTAAATAATAGCGAATTAAGCTGCTTATTTTGACGGCTACTTAAAACACGATCGCCCGATCGATTATCAACACCTTTATTTGCTAAAAAATTATAAGCTTTGGCTAATTCAATACAGTTGAGCTCAATAGAACAAAAGTTAAAGTAAGACCATAAAACATCATCGACTTCATTTTCAAAATTACCAAACGACTTCATTAAATGTGCCATAGCAGCATTACGATGCCTAAATTCATACTCAGAATTAGCGACTTTTTTATCAATCACTATCCCTCTATTACCAGCTAACAACCTAAAGGTCTCGAGCATAGAGTGCATTGGTGCAGATAAGCGGCTGTATAACGCATCACACGTTACAATTGCGCCTGCATTTATGAAAGGGTTACGAGGAATCCCTTTTTCAAACTCAAGCTGTGTAAGCGAATTAAAGGCAGTACCTGAAGGCTCCTTTCCAACTCGATGCCAAAGTTCATCACCATAACGTTGCAGTGCCATAGTAAGTGTCATAACTTTTGAAACAGACTGAATGGTAAAACGTTGAGAGCAATCCCCCGCACATACAGTCTTACCATCAGTTGTATAAATAGCGATAGAAAATTGCTCAGGATCGACCTCTGCAAGGGCTGGTATATAATCAGCTACTTTTCCTTGTGATAATAAAGGGCGTACTTCATGTGCTATTTCATCAAGCACCTTTTGGTAATCAGCTGTAGGCAAACTAGACCTCTATATCATCATTCATAAAAATTGGATTTTAGCACGCGCGAATAAACGCAACTAGTTTTGTTGTTGAATTTAATGGGGGATGTTTTTCTTAATTTAAAAAAGCAAAAAACGTCACATTACTGTAACGGGTTTCTCTTAATTAAATCTTGGTAATATCGTAGTGCCACAGCGGTGGAGAGCCACATAGCAAATGCTACACTATCTTTGTGTCGGGGCGTCCTTCTGCGGGGCTCGCCTTAGAACTATTTTATTTCGCCACTGAGTTCGGCATGGACTATTTACAAAATTCCAAAAAGCAAAAAAGCAAAAAACCCGTCACATTACTGTAACGGGTTTCTCTTAATTAAATCCTGGTAATGTCCTACTTTCACATAGCAAATGCTACACTATCATCGGCGCTGTTTCGTTTCACTACTGAGTTCGGCATGGGATCAGGTGGGTCCAAAACGCTATTGTCACCAAGAAAATTCTTTTCAATTTTCTTATTTTAATTATTAAGGTTAAAGTCCTTCGACTGAATTTGAAGCCTGGTAATGTCCTACTTTCACATAGCAAATGCTACACTATCATCGGCGCTGTTTCGTTTCACTACTGAGTTCGGCATGGAATCAGGTGGGTCCAAAACGCTATTGTCACCAAGCAAATTTGGGCGTTAATTCGTATCTCTACGCATTAACTGAATTTGGAAAATATCTGATAATATTTTTTAAGTCTTTCTAAGTAATATCTACTTTAGTCATATTAACTTCTGTCAAACTGTCGCATAAAACGCGTTTGGCGTTGTATGGTTAAGCCTCACGGGTAATTAGTACAAGTTAGCTTAATGGCTCACACCACT
>NZ_JACJFA010000054.1:0-209 GCF_014164345.1 Pseudoalteromonas sp. SG43-5 | reverse complement strand
CTGCTTGAGAATATTGTTAACCGCTACGTATAAGGACATCGCCTCGGTTTTAAAGCCGAGGCGTACATCATTATGAACTTGTTAGAACAACTCAAAAAAGTAACCACGGTCGTTGCCGACAGTGGCGATGTAGAGTCAATCAAAGCCCTACAACCGGTTGATGCAACAACCAATCCTTCGTTAATTTTACAAGCTGCAAAATTACCTCA
>NZ_JACJFA010000053.1:0-237 GCF_014164345.1 Pseudoalteromonas sp. SG43-5 | reverse complement strand
CACCATCGAAGTAAGTGTACGCGACAGTGTTGGCAACGAAACTACAGTGAGTGATACCACCACTATCGACACGCAAGCGCCAATACTCACCATTCAAAACGTAGGCGATGTTAGCGACTTAACACCCGAGCTGCAGGGCACCAGTAATGAAATTGGTGGCACTGTTACACTCACCATCACCGACAGCGCAGGCGCTGTGCAAACCATTGAGACCCTAGTTGGCAGCGATGGCCACTG
>NZ_JACJFA010000052.1:0-251 GCF_014164345.1 Pseudoalteromonas sp. SG43-5 | reverse complement strand
AGTGAAGGTCAAAGCACCATCGAAGTAAGTGTACGCGACAGTGTTGGCAACGAAACTACAGTGAGTGATACCACCACTATCGACACGCAAGCGCCAATACTCACCATTCAAAACGTAGGCGATGTCAGCGACTTAACACCCGAGCTGCAGGGCACCAGTAATGAAATTGGTGGCACTGTTACACTCACCATCACCGACAGCGCAGGCGCTGTGCAAACCATTGAGACCCTAGTTGGCAGCGATGGCCACTG
>NZ_JACJFA010000051.1:0-254 GCF_014164345.1 Pseudoalteromonas sp. SG43-5 | reverse complement strand
ATCTCCCTATAATGCGACCCCACTGAGACGGGAAACAGCAACGCATAGCGAGGCACGAACAACTCAGGGTGTTAAGTAAAACTTAGATTGAATCTTTTTAGAAAGTTTAAATTTAAGTGTTGACAAAAAAATAGGAAAGCGTAATATGCGCAGCCCTAGCGAGATAAAGTTCAACTTTATAATCGCAACGTTCTTTAACAATATAAAGCAATCATCTGTGTGGGCACTCGTACAGATTGAGTTCTAACAGCCAA
>NZ_JACJFA010000050.1:0-294 GCF_014164345.1 Pseudoalteromonas sp. SG43-5 | reverse complement strand
TGATTCATGACTGGGGTGAAGTCGTAACAAGGTAGCCCTAGGGGAACCTGGGGCTGGATCACCTCCTTATACGATTTAGAACTTATTTGTTCGTAGTGTCCACACAGATGATTGTTAATTAGTGCTTATTCTTCGGAATAACTAATTAATATGCTCTTTAAAAATTTGGAAAAGCTGATAATAAAATTCTGATAGATACATTGTATTTATCAAGAGTTTTCAAAAGTAAAAAAAGAATGGTAGCAGTACCATTCAGTGCCATTTGATTAACGTTTTACGTTGATTGATTGGTAT